>NZ_JBHMFR020000005.1:0-151321 GCF_042436615.2 Streptococcus bovismuti
GTCAAGAGCAATAAGGCTTGAACAAAGTGAAAGCCAGCGTCTTTAGGCGCTGGCTGGTAATTTGGGCTTATAGCCCTGGGACAAACCACCCGTTTGACGGGTGGTCATGATTTCTTTCGGTTGATAATAGATCTCCACTTCTTTTTTGAGAAAGGCTAGAATGGAAGTTTCATCGGTCAGCTCTAGAAGGGAGAATCCTTTTTGGATAAGTTTGGCATCATCCCTACAAATCCCAATACGGACATAGCAGATAGCAAGCATATCGTAGCTTTTCTTATTCTTGGCATCCTCTAGTAAAGTATAGCAGATTTGTTGACACATGTTTTTGTCTTGATGGTATAAGTAAATGGTGGAAATGTTGAGTAGGATTGTCATTCGCAAGTCATATAAATGTTGATAGTTTTTATAGTCTTCTAAGCGTTGCAAGATTTTTTCAGTGATGAGATGGAGGTGTTCAATGGGAAAGTTGAAAAGGATGGTATTGAGGATTTTTAGGTCGCTTTCATACCATGTATCTTGTTTTTCAATTTTTTCCCAAAGTTTTTTGATAGTCTGTTTCACTTGGTCTGACAGTTGCTCTGTACCATGTTGGCGAATATGAATGACAACTTCCAGCATATCCCTGATTTCTTCTATAGGCAGGTCGTGATGGGTCTTGAGATAGTTTTGGCATGTTTCAAAAAAATGAACTAGACCACTGCCACCAATGATGGAATTCATATTGAGATAAGTTTGCATGATTTCTGTCCGTTGGCTCGGCTGATAGAGATGGCAGATGTAGTCAAATTCTTCAAAACTCATATTCATTTGCCGAAGAAGAAAATCCATATTTTCATATTTAGGAGTTGCCTTACCACTTTCAATCTTTGATAGGCTGGTTCTTGATAGGACATCTCCGCAGACCTCTTCTTGGGTTAATCCTTTTGACTCACGTATTTCTTTATAGACCTTTCCAAAATCATAACGCATGATTTTCTCCTTTTAGTGAAAAAAGTTAACAAACAATAAAATCCTATTAAAAATATTGTATCATAGTAATATAAAAAGTAAAAAAGAAAGCTAAAATAAGTTTGGTGTAATTTTAATATGGGGTTAATGAGTACTATGATGTAGCTAGAAAAGGGGTGGAAAAATGTTTAAAAATAAGGAACTTTTTCGAGTAGTCATGATATTTGTGATAGGAATTATCCTAATTTTAATGACACCCGTCTTATTTAAAGTTATGATGGACCTATTTTCAAAATAAATAGGCTTCTGTTTTAGGCAGAGGTGTGAATCAGGAGGTTAAGCGATGAACTACAATTTAAAATATCTTTTATCAGGAATATTTGTCCTAGTCTTTATAGGTTTCCTAGTCTGGATGCGTTATGTTAATCAGAGGAAGGAAGAAGAGCATTCGGATGTGTCTTTTGAAGCGAGGTTAGATAGTGAAGTCAAGACCTTGTATAAACAACTAGGATTGGGTGAGGAGCCTCATTATTTCTTAGCCTATCGCTACCTACATCCTTGGTTTGATTTGGCGATTTTACCACCAACAGTTGAAATTTTCTTAACTAAAATAGCGCTGGTGATGGTAACTCCAGATGAACTGCTGATAAGAAATCTTGGAAATGGGATGACTTTCACAAGTGAGCATCATCGTGATTTGCGACAAGGACTTATCCGTATTCCCAAATCAGAGATAAAAGAATTTGAGATTCGCAACTGGAAAAGAGCTTTTGTATTTGGAGACTTTTTGACGATTAAAACAAGCCAACATAGCTATTATTTGCAGGTCAGAGATGATGGACTTCAAAAGGGAAGTCTTTCCGCCAAACATTTCTCCGACTTGAAACGACAAGATTTTCTCGGATTATTGACAAATAAACGGACATTTTGATCGACAATTGCTTAAAAAACGAATCTCTGAACATTCAAAAACCACACAGTATCCCTTTCAATTTGATTGTGTTCAAGATTGGAATGACAGTGTGGTTTTATTTAGAAGTTAGTTTTTGCTAGCCTTTTATGTACTTTGTTCGATAAAAGACAATTAAATTAGTGATAGCCGATTGCTTACTGCTGACCGAATGATGTAACTCCGCCCCCTAAACTAGCGAGATCATCACTATTTGTTGTGGGAACTTCAGCATTGTTACTATTGGTATTAGTCTCTGCTTTAGCTTCTGAAGTATTAGCTACTTGATTTTGTGTACTTGCCACATCATTTCCGCTGCTGCCAGCACTATCAGATGAAGGTTGTTCGCTTGCAGGTGCTTGTGAACTGTATCTGTTCCCATTTGACTCAGTATAGCTTGGAGTGTAGTTGCCTCCTTGTGAAGAATAGCTTTCTCTCCCCCCATCGCTACTAGTCGTCTCTGTTTCTTTTTTGTCAGTCTGTTGTCCTTCTTTTTTGGTCAAGACTTCAACTTGCTTTTGGAATTTAGAAATCAGTTCTTGAATGGGTTTTATTTTTTCATCAATAGCGGCTTGTTCGCTTGTGGAGTTGACACTTTTAATGATTTCTAGTATTTTTTGTAAGGAAGTGATGGCTGTTTCAAGTTTTTGTTTATCTTCAAACTGACTATCGGATTCCTTTATATCCATTTTTAAAGCTTTTTCAGTATAATGATTTGTGATTTTATCGGCAGTAGTAGCAAGAAAGTCTGCTAATGTTTGCTTGCCTTCGTCAGTGTTTGGCTTCAATTCTTGAATTTTTTTCCAATCCTCTATAATTGTTTCAGAATCGATATTAAAATCTTTGATGGCTTTTTTTACTTGTTCGACATCTTGTTCATTTTTTTGCCGTTTGAAGAAAGCAATATTGCCTCTTTCTGTTAAGATGTTTTCTTGATGAATGACTAAACCTATTAAAAGTCCAAGACTTGCGACAATGATAATAGTAAAAATGGTATTTTTGGATTTTAGGATATCTTTGTAGTTTTTCACAATCATTCTACGTACATGGGTGGTAGTAACTTTAAGGAATCATGTACGTCTTCCTCCTCATTACAGTATAACATTTTTAGTTTATTTTATAAATAAGATAATGAGCAGTAGGGGGATTAATCTATAAATCACCCTCATTTTAAACAATTATATATGTATTTACAGAGAGGCTTGTAGATTATCAGCCTCTTTCTTGTCTTCTCCAACCAAGCATGTTATAATGAATACTGCTCAAGCGACCTTCAATCGTTAAGCACACACGACCTTCAATCGTGAATAAACGAATAGATGGGAGATTTACCATGAGTGATAACTCTAAAACACGTGTTGTCGTGGGGATGAGTGGTGGTGTTGATTCGTCGGTGACGGCTCTCTTGCTCAAAGAGCAGGGCTACGATGTGATTGGTATCTTCATGAAGAACTGGGATGACACAGATGAAAACGGCGTCTGTACGGCGACCGAAGATTACAAGGATGTGGCTGCAGTGGCAGACCAGATTGGTATTCCCTACTACTCTGTCAACTTTGAAAAAGAGTACTGGGACCGCGTTTTCGAGTATTTCCTAGCGGAATACCGTGCAGGACGCACACCAAATCCAGATGTTATGTGCAACAAGGAAATCAAGTTCAAGGCCTTTTTGGACTATGCCATGACTTTGGGGGCAGACTATGTGGCGACTGGGCACTATGCCCGAGTGGCGCGTGATGAGGATGGGACAGTTCACATGCTTCGTGGCGTGGACAATGGCAAGGATCAGACCTATTTTCTCAGCCAGCTTTCGCAAGAACAGCTCCAAAAAACCATGTTCCCGCTGGGACATTTAGAAAAACCTGAAGTTCGCAGACTAGCAGAAGAAGCAGGCCTTGCGACTGCTAAGAAGAAAGACTCGACAGGGATTTGCTTTATCGGAGAAAAGAACTTTAAAAACTTTCTCAGCAACTACCTGCCAGCTCAGCCAGGTCGCATGATGACTGTAGATGGTCGCGATATGGGCGAGCATGCAGGTCTTATGTACTATACAATTGGTCAGCGTGGTGGACTCGGTATCGGTGGACAACACGGTGGTGACAATGCACCTTGGTTCGTTGTCGGAAAAGACCTAAGCAAGAATATTCTCTATGTAGGACAAGGATTCTACCATGACTCGCTCATGTCAACCAGCCTAGAGGCTAGTCAAGTCCACTTTACTCGTGAGATGCCAGAGGAGTTTACGCTCGAATGTACGGCTAAATTCCGCTACCGTCAGCCTGATTCTAAGGTGACCGTCCATGTCAAAGGAGACAAGGCAGAGGTCATCTTTGCGGAACCACAGCGCGCCATCACACCAGGACAGGCAGTTGTCTTTTACGATGGTGAAGAGTGTCTAGGTGGCGGTTTGATTGACAATGCTTACCGCGATGGACAAGTTTGTCAGTACATTTAGATTGACAAATTTTCTCAATTTGCTACAATAATAAAAGCAATAGAAATGATGGTCAAAGCTCATGGATGTTGCAGGCTTTTTTGTCCTGCACTTCTTTGGAGTTTTGACTGTTTTTGTGTCGTTTAAGGGAAAGGACAAGAATGACTCAACAAGACTTTCGGACAAAAGTAGGAAATACAGTTTTTGGTGTTCGGGCGACAGCCTTGATTCTCCAAAATCGCAAACTTCTAGTCACCAAAGATGAGGGCAAGTATTATACTATCGGCGGTGCAATTCAAGTCAATGAAAGCACGGAAGACGCAGTAGTCCGTGAAGTGAGGGAAGAACTGGGTGTCAAAGCTCAAGCTGGGCAGCTAGCTTTTGTGGTTGAAAATCGTTTTGAACAGGACGGTGTTTCCTATCACAATATCGAGTTTCATTATCTGGTGGATTTGCTTGAAGATGCTCCATTGACCATGCAGGAAGATGAGAAAAGGCAGCCCTGTGAATGGATTGACATAGACAAGCTTGAGGGTATCAATCTAGTTCCAGTCTTTTTGAAAACAGCCCTGCAAGATTGGGACGGCCAACTAAGACACATCCATCTTGAGGAATAGGAGAGAAACATGACATATAATTTTACTGAAGAATACGATATTATTGTAATCGGTGCGGGACATGCTGGGGTCGAGGCTTCCTTGGCCGCTAGCCGTATGGGTTGTAAGGTCTTACTTGCGACTATCAACATTGAAATGCTGGCTTTCATGCCTTGTAATCCTTCCATCGGTGGTTCTGCCAAGGGGATTGTCGTGCGTGAAGTCGATGCCCTCGGTGGTGAAATGGCTAAAACCATTGACAAGACTTACATCCAGATGAAGATGCTCAACACTGGGAAAGGTCCAGCTGTCCGTGCCCTTCGTGCGCAGGCTGACAAGGAGCTTTACTCTAAGGAAATGCGCAAGACAGTTGAAAATCAAGAAAATCTGACCCTTCGTCAAACCATGATTGATGAGATTTTGGTGGAAGATGGCAAGGTTGTCGGTGTGCGTACGGCGACCCATCAAGAGTATGCTGCCAAGGCTGTTATCGTGACGACAGGGACTGCACTCCGCGGAGAAATCATCATTGGAGATCTAAAGTACTCATCAGGTCCTAACCACAGTCTAGCTTCGATCAACCTAGCTGATAATCTCAAGGAATTGGGACTCGAAATCGGTCGTTTCAAGACAGGGACTCCTCCACGTGTCAAGGCTTCCTCTATCAATTACGACGTGACAGAGATTCAGCCAGGGGACGAAGCGCCAAACCACTTCTCATACACTTCACGTGATGAGGACTATGTCAAGGACCAGGTACCATGCTGGTTGACCTATACCAATGGAACCAGTCATGAGATTATCCAAAACAACCTCCATCGTGCGCCTATGTTTACAGGTGTGGTCAAGGGAGTGGGGCCTCGTTACTGTCCGTCGATTGAAGACAAGATTGTGCGCTTTGCGGACAAGGAACGCCACCAACTCTTCCTAGAGCCAGAAGGGCGCAATACTGAGGAAGTCTATGTTCAAGGACTTTCAACCAGTCTGCCTGAGGATGTCCAGCGTGACTTGGTTCATTCCATCAAAGGTTTGGAAAATGCAGAGATGATGCGGACAGGTTATGCCATTGAGTATGATATGGTCTTGCCTCATCAGTTGCGTGCAACTCTGGAAACCAAGAAAATCTCAGGTCTTTTCACTGCTGGTCAGACAAATGGAACGTCAGGTTATGAAGAAGCTGCTGGCCAAGGGATTATCGCGGGTATTAATGCGGCTCTGAAAATCCAAGGCAAGCCTGAATTGATTTTGAAGCGCAGTGACGGTTATATCGGGGTCATGATTGATGACTTGGTGACCAAAGGAACCATTGAGCCTTATCGCCTTTTGACTAGTCGTGCCGAGTACCGTCTCATTCTTCGTCATGACAATGCTGATATGCGTTTGACTGAGATGGGACGTGAGATTGGTCTTGTGGATGATGAACGCTGGGCTCGCTTTGAAATCAAGAAAAATCAATTTGAAAATGAGATGAAACGCCTAGACAGCATCAAACTCAAGCCGATCAAGGAAACCAATGCCAAGGTTGAGGAGATGGGCTTCAAGCCGTTGACAGATGCAGTGACAGCCAAGGAATTCCTTCGCCGTCCAGAAGTTTCTTACCAAGATGTGGTGGCCTTCATCGGGCCAGCTGCTGAGGACTTGGATGACAAGATTATCGAATTGATTGAAACAGAAATCAAGTACGAAGGCTATATTTCCAAAGCCATGGACCAGGTTGCCAAGATGAAACGCATGGAAGAAAAACGCATTCCAGCCAATATTGACTGGGATGACATTGACTCTATCGCGACAGAAGCCCGTCAGAAGTTCAAACTCATCAATCCAGAAACCATCGGCCAAGCCAGCCGTATTTCGGGAGTAAACCCAGCAGATATTTCTATTTTGATGGTGTATCTTGAAGGTAAAAATCGTAGTATTTCTAAAAATCAAGAAAAGAAAGCATAGAGAAAAACAGCTCCGAAAAATCGGGGCTGTTTTATGATTTATTCTTCATCTGGTGTGAGGATCATTGGGATGATAATCGGTTCACGTTCTGTATTTTCATAAAGGAAGGGGCGAATAGCGTTGACAATGGCACCATTGACTGATTGAACGCTAGCATCCTTATTTTTCAGAGCGATACGAATGGCATTGAAGAGGATGCGCTGGCTTTGACGGATCAAGTCACCAGACTCTCTCATGTAGACAAAGCCTCGGCTGAGGATGTCTGGACCAGATAGAATCATCTGAGACTTGAAGTCGACAGTTGCGACTGCCAGAACGACACCGTCTTCAGATAGATCACGACGATCTTTAAGAACAGCTGCACCAATTTCACCGATACGATTTCCATCGACATAGATATCTTGAGCGTTGAAATGACCTGCGATACGAGCAGAATCTGCGGTAAGGGCAAGTACATCACCATTGCTCATGATAAAGATATTATCCTTCTCAACACCAGTATCCACTGCTAGTCCAGCGTGGACTTTTTGCATGCGGTATTCACCGTGGACAGGCATGAAGTATTTTGGCTTAATCAAGCGGAGCATGAGTTTTTGCTCTTGCTGGCCACCGTGTCCAGATGTATGGATATTGTTAACCTTACCGTGGATAACTTCGACACCAGCTTCAGAAATGATGTTGATCAGCTTGTTGACGCTAGTGGTATTTCCAGGGATTGGACTAGAAGAGAAGATAACTGTATCACCTGGTTGGAGTTGTACCTGACGGTGGGTTCCGTTGGCGATACGAGAGAGGGCTGCCATTGGCTCGCCCTGACTACCTGTACAGAGGATCAGAATTTCTCCTGCAGGGTAGTCTTTGATTTCATTTGGCTCGATAAAGGTTCCCTTAGGAGCTTTGATGTAGCCAAGCTCAATTCCGTTGACAATGGCCTTTTCCATCGAACGACCAAAGACAGCGATCTTACGTCCAGTCTTAACAGCAGCTTCTGTTGCTTGTTGGAGACGGAAGATATTTGAGGCAAAGGATGCAAAGATGATACGTCCTTCGATGCCTTGGATAATCTTCATGATGGACTGACCAACGACTTTTTCAGAGTTGGTAAAGGTTGGCACTTCCGCATTTGTTGAGTCAGACAGAAGACAGAGCACGCCTTCTTCACCAAGAGCAGCCATACGGTGCAAGTCAGCTGGTTCTCCAACTGGAGTAAAGTCGAACTTGAAGTCACCCGTACAAACGATTTTTCCTTGAGGTGTATGAATGACAATCCCCAAAGGCTCTGGAATAGAGTGAGTCGTTCTAAAGAAAGTTGCCTTGAGATTTTTAAAGGTCAACTCAGTGTTGTGGTTGATTTCGTAAAGTTTGGCGTTGCGCAAGAGGCCGTGTTCTTCGAGTTTCCCACGGATCAAAGCCAAGGCAAGCGGTCCAGCGTAGATAGGGACATTTGCTTGCTTGAGCAGGAAAGGAATGCCACCTATGTGGTCCTCGTGTCCATGTGTGATTAAGACAGCCTTGACTCGGTCGATATTGTCCACGATGTAAGAGTAATCAGGAATGACGTAGTCGATACCCAGCAAGTCATCTTCTGGGAATTTAATCCCAGCATCGACGATGATAATCTCATCTTGGTATTCAATTCCGTAAGTGTTTTTCCCGATTTCTCCCAGACCACCGATGGCAAAAACGCCGACTTCTTCAGGTTTAAGAGTATAGGCCATATTAGAACTCCGTGATTTCGAAGGCGCCAGTTTCTTTTTCGTAATCTAGCAATTTGTCAGACAAGAGTTCGATATACTCGATATTGTACTCTGGGCGATTTTCTTCGACAAGTTGACGAGCAGCGATACGGCCCTCAAGTTCTGAGCTGGCATCGATGTCTAGGTAAAGTGCGCGTGTTGTTTCACGGCGTGGGCTACGTTCTTTTGTTTCTTGATAAAAAACTTTGTAAATCATATAGTTCCTTTCTATTTACAGGTCAGCTTATTCCAAACTTTTAGCAGAGAATTGCTTGATTTCATTCCATTTTTTGTCTAGATTGACCTTGATTCGTTACAATTATTTCAATTATACCACAAAATGAAAAATTAGTAAAAGACGGAAACGAGAAAGTCATAGGCTCACTTATTGGTAAGCGTTTGCAAAAATAGAGGAAATATGTTATCTTGATAACGGAAGTGAAATTTATTGCTTGTCATAATTCCATATAGTTTTTAAGTCAAGGAGGTTGCCCTATGTATAACTTATTTGCTTTTGCTATCGGAGCTCGCTTAGTAGCTTTTATTGTTTTTGTTGCTTGCGTTTATGGAGGGAATCTTCTATTTGCCAAACTGGAACAACGACAAACCAAGTTCTTGTGGAAAATTACCTTTGTGACTCTCTACTCGCTTTTTCTCCTCCTCGTAACCTATGTAGTTTGGTTTATATTTTACTTTGGATTAAATGCTTAGATGCCCTGCTCATGATGGGGCATTTTTGTTTTGGGGCAAAGAAAATTCCCATGTGCCAGCTTTTGTAGTATAATAGTAAACAGACAAAAAGATAGGAATGTGTTATGAAAGTATTAGCTTTTGATACGTCCAGCAAGGCTCTTTCTCTCGCTATTTTAGAGGACAAGCAGGTTCTTGCTGAGACTACTATTAACATCAAGAAAAATCATAGTATTACCCTCATGCCTGCCATCGATTTTTTGATGGCAAGTTTGGATTGGACAACCAAGGATTTGGACCGAATCGTGGTAGCGGAAGGGCCAGGTAGCTACACAGGCTTGCGAATTGCGGTAGCAACTGCTAAAACCTTAGCTCACACTCTGAACATCGAGTTAGTTGGTATGTCTAGTCTCTTGGCTCTGGTGCCCTACCAACAAGAAGGCTTGTTTGTCCCTTTGATGGATGCGCGTCGCAACAATGTTTACGCAGGATTTTATGAAAATGCTAAACCTGTCATGCCAGAAGCGCACCTGCCCTTTGAGCGAGTGATTGAGTTAATCAAGGGTGCTAGTCAGGTTACCTTTGTCGGAGAAGTCGGCCTCTTTGTGGGGCAGATTCAAGAACACTTGCCAAGGACTAATTTCAAAGAAACCTTGCCAAATGCAGCCAATCTTGCTCTTTGGGCTTGGGATAAGGAAGCAGACTCCTTGCATGATTTTGTGCCGAACTACCTCAAACGTGTCGAGGCTGAGGAAAACTGGCTCAAGAACCATACCGAGTCTGGCGAGTCTTACATTAAACGCCTATGATAGAAATCAAGCGAATCCAACAGCAACCTGATTTGGCTCAAGCCATCTACGCTGTTATGGCAGCTGTTTACCCAGTCAGTCCTTGGACGCTGGAACAAATCCAAGCAGATCTGTCCCAAGATCAGACTTGGTATGCTCTGGCTTATGATGGGGCAGAAGTGATTGGATTTCTAGCTGTACAGGAGAATCTTTTTGATGCAGAAGTCCTGCAAATCGCTGTCAAACAAACCTATCAAGGTCAGGGAATTGCGTCAGCCTTGTTTGCTCAATTGCCGACAGACAAGGAGATTTTCCTAGAAGTCAGAAGGTCAAATCATCGAGCGCAAGCATTTTACAAGAAAGAAAAGATGGCGGTCATCGCTGAGCGAAAGGCCTACTACCATGACCCAGTCGAGGACGCCATTATCATGAAGAGAGAAATAGATGAAGGATAGATATATTTTAGCATTTGAGACATCCTGTGATGAGACCAGTGTCGCCGTCTTGAAAAACGACGATGAGCTCTTGTCCAATGTCATTGCTAGTCAAATTGAGAGTCACAAACGTTTTGGGGGCGTAGTACCTGAAGTAGCCAGTCGTCACCATGTAGAGGTCATTACAGCCTGTATCGAGGAGGCACTAGCAGAAGCAGGGATTACGGAAGAGGATGTGACAGCTGTTGCGGTTACCTATGGACCAGGCTTGGTCGGAGCCTTGCTAGTTGGCTTGTCAGCTGCTAAGGCCTTTGCTTGGGCACATGGACTTCCGCTGATTCCCGTTAACCACATGGCTGGCCACCTCATGGCAGCTCAGAGTGTGGAACCTTTGGAGTTTCCCTTACTAGCCCTCTTGGTCAGTGGTGGACACACAGAGTTGGTCTATGTTTCCGAGGCTGGTGATTACAAGATTGTCGGGGAAACGCGAGATGACGCGGTTGGGGAGGCCTATGATAAGGTCGGCCGTGTCATGGGCTTGACCTATCCTGCAGGTCGCGAGATTGACGAGCTAGCTCATCAGGGGAAGGATATTTATGATTTTCCTCGTGCCATGATTAAGGAAGATAATCTGGAGTTTTCATTCTCAGGTTTGAAGTCTGCCTTTATCAATCTTCACCATAATGCCGAGCAAAAGGGAGAAAGTCTGTCTACAGAGGACTTGTGTGCATCCTTCCAAGCAGCTGTCCTGGATATTCTCATGGCAAAAACTAAGAAGGCTTTGGAGAAATACCCTGTTAAAACTCTAGTCGTGGCAGGTGGTGTGGCAGCCAATAAAGGTCTCAGAGAACGCCTAGCAACCGAAATCGCAGATGTCAAGGTCATCATTCCACCTCTGCGCCTCTGCGGAGACAATGCAGGTATGATTGCCTATGCCAGCGTCAGCGAATGGAACAAAGAAAACTTTGCAAGCTTGGACCTCAATGCCAAACCAAGTCTCGCTTTTGATACCATGGAATAAAGAGTCAGCTTAGGGCTGGCTTTTTTGCTCTCTTAAATGTCAGAATATTTTGACAAATAATTGTGAATAATGATATACTATATAAAAAATAGGAGGTGGTGAGATGATTGAGAGAATGGAGTTGGGAGAATTTTACAAGGAATTACGTTTGGCGAGAAAGCTCAAGCAGTCAGATGTGGCTTGTGCTGGTCTAACAGCCTCTCAGTTGTCCAAGTTTGAACTAGGGCAGTCTATGCTATCTGCGGATAAGTTGATCCTAGCCATCCAAGGGATCAATATGAATTTTGATGAGTTTGGTCATAAGCTAAACAATTATCAAGAATCCCTACATATGCAGATTGGTAGAAAGGTTGTGGATCGCTTTGCCCACCAAGATATAGCTGGTTTAGAGCAACTGTTGGAGGAAGTCGAGCAAGAACAGATGGCAGAGACCTATCGTCGTTTGAATGCCATTGTAATTAAAAACGCACTCCATTCCTTAAATAAGAACTATCCATTAGTAAAAGAAGATAGCGAGTTTTTGACTATCTATCTCTATGCTATTGAGTCTTGGACCTGGTTTGAACTCTATCTCTTTTGCAATACCATGCCCTTCTTGAGCAATCAAGATTTGATATTTTTATCGACCGCTTTAATTGAGAAATCTAGGGAATTTAAAGAGTTGGTACATAATCGATTGTATATGAAAAGTGGATTTCTGAATATTATATCAGAACTCATGGAGCGTAAACTTTTCTCTTATATCCCAATTTTTGAAGCTGAGCTAGAGAGCATGCTTCGTCCATACGATGTTTTTGAAAAAGTATTGTGGCAGTTTTTAAAGAAAATGAAGATTTTCCTTCAAACCAAAGGAAGCAATCAAAAAGAGATTGAAAGATTTATCCAATCTCTGCAAGTATTAGAAAATCCACAATTGCTAGCCCTCTTCGAATTGCGTTTGAAGCAATACAAAGAACTTATTGAGTAGTCAACAATTGCAAATCTGAAATTTCTATAAGAAAAAATATCAAATATGCGATTTTCTAAAATAAGCTAATTTTCGTGTTATACTATCCTTGTAAAGCACTTCAAGCAGATCCTAAGTCGCAGAAGTGGTTTATAGATGGGAATTCGTACAGTATATGTTTAATTATGAGCATACTGTAAATGGCTGGACTAAAAGTGAAACTTGGCGTCCTAGATAAAATGAGGTAAACGATGGAAAAACAAAGTCAGTTACAAATGTTAATTCATTCCCTATACAATAATAAAGAAATTAGCTTGACGGAAGAATTTAGGAAGCAATTGCTGGAAACAGCAAAACAGTTCTCTAGTACTAATGAAGATTTGTTAGCTGTACGTCTTTCTTTTGCCGTCTCTAAAGAATTGTTGAGCTTTAAAGGTGAACCGCCGACAGAGTTGTTGGATTTAGCAAAATTTGTCCAAAAGAAAGAAGCTAAATACAAGCAGGGAATAGTGTGGTCTGGTATTTTTAAGATATGATTTATTATAAAATACGGCATGAACATCATATAATGGATGAATCTGAATATGAGCAAGGCTTGGAGTTCAATATTAAACCAAGTCTTGTTTTCTATACACTGGAACTTTAAAAGGAGTTGTGATGAAAGTATTTCTTCAAAATAGAAATTTTAGGCAATTAACCATCAACCAGTGGATTTCAACGGTTGGGGATACGATTTTTTATCTGGCTTTTTTGAATTATGTGGCAGATGCGTCTTTTGCCCCTTTGGCGATTTTACTTATCACGATTTCAGAAACCCTTCCCCAAGTTCTACAAATCTTTCTGGGAGTTTTGGCGGATTTTCAACATCATCGTGTCCTAAAATATACAATTATTAGTTTTGTAAAATTTTTGCTTTACTCTATAGTGTCCCTATCGCTTTCAGGGCAGTCTTTCTCCTTGTTGCTAGTAGCATTTATTTGTCTGATTAACCTCTTGTCTGACACATTGAGCTATTTTTCAGGCGCCATGCTCACTCCGATTTTCATTAGAATTATTGGGCAAGATCATCTGGCAGAAGCTATTGGATTTAAACAGTCAACTGTTAGTTTAGTGAAAACAATCAGTAATATTCTAGGAGGAGTCTTACTAGGTATTCTATCTATCCAGTCTATTTCCTTACTGAATGCTCTGACCTTTTTAATCGCATTTTTAGGTATTCTTTTCATAAAAACAGACCTCTTGAAAGTAGAAAAAACGATTAGCTATCAAGAAGGACTCTCTGTAAAATCCTTTTGCCAGCATCTGCTCCAATCATCAAAATTGATATGGAATATGAATAAGGTGCTCTTGGTTTTGTTTATTATCTCTATTAGTCAAGCAGTGATAAATGTTACAGTTCCTGTTTCTACTCTGTTTTTGAGGAATCAGCCCTTTTTGAATTTACAAACAGGTCAATCTCTTGCCTTGTTATCCACCCTTGAATTGTCAGCCCTTATTGTCGGAAGCCTTGTGAGTGGCTATCTGAAGAATACAATCTCCATAAAACTAGCCCTATATGCCTCGCTTATTATCCAATTACTCCTTTTAGTTGGCTTTGTGGCAGTTCGTTTTGACTGGATTCTTATCTTTAGTGCCTTGGATGCCTTTTTCGCAGGTATCCTCTCTCCTCGATTACAGGAACTCATTTTTAAACAAATACCTGAGGAGTCAATGGGAGCAGTTCAATCCTCTATCGGTGCCATTACAGTTGTTTTACCTAGCTTATTTACAATAGCTTTGGTAACCATTGCTACTAGCTTTGGAACTCTGGCAGTTAGCTTTGTTTTATTGCTATTTCTTCTAGCTGCCTTTATCATACTCTTGAATATCCGTGAAAACATTTAGCGAAGAATGTGTATATTATATGTTTGAGACTGGATTCCAGTCTGTTTATGATGGCTACAATCAGCAGACTGTTAAATTTTTGAGAAAGTTGTTTGACATTTCAGACCAATCGGTTTATAATTAAAAAATGTAGAGATAAATACATGAGAAAAGAAGAAAAAAACAAGACTACGAAGAGAGAAAATCATTACCGCTGCTTTGTTTGAATTTGCTACAAAAGGCTATCAAGGTTTTGTCATCAATGAACTTTGTAAAGTGGATGGTATTTCCAAAGGAGTTTTGTATCATAATTTTTCAGGGAAATCAGACCTCTATCTAACTTGTTTTCAGGAGAGTTTTGAGAAAGCTTTGGCAGTGTTTCTGGGGGTGGAAGGTCAAGTGCCCTCCTTAGCTGATTATATGGAAAGACGTCACCAATTTTATCAGCAATACCCAGAACATAGCCACATTTTCTTTGAGGCAATGATTGCGACACCAGAAGAATTGGAAGCAGACATTGCACCACAGAAAGCTATCTTTTTGGACTTGAATGAACAAGTTTGTCAAAAACTTATATCAGAATCCAAACTGAAAGAGCATATTGATGAGAAACGAGCTATGGACTATCTGCGATTGATTCAGGATATGTTTCGTTCCTATTATTTAACTGTTTCGTCAGATAGCAGTTTGCCTGACTTGGTTTCAGGATATGAACATCAATTATCACAGGTTTTGGATATGATGATTTATGGAATACTAGAGGAAGATTCCTCTAAAAAAGGAGAAAAATAATGTCGAAAATTTGGAAATGGTTGTTACTAATTGCGGGTATTTTTGCAGTTTTTGTAGGTTTTAATATGTTTGCACATCCTCTTATTAGCTTGGCTTCCATGACTTTCTGGTTTGCACTTGTATTTGCAGTTCAAGGGATTTCTGAGATTGTACAATACTTCAAATCAGAAGAAAAGCATGGCTGGAATTTATTTGGAGGAATTGTTACCCTCATCCTCGCTCTTACCTTGTTCTCAGGTAGCTTTATTGAAATGGTAACATTTGTACCATTTATCATTTCTTTATGGGCCTTGACAAATGGTATTACAAAAACTATCGTTGGTTTCAAGGTTCGTAAGACGGATAAATCGGTAGGTACCCCTCTAGTTTGGATGGGGATTTTAGGAATCGTAGCAGGTTTAATCATGATGGGACACCCATTGATGACCGGTCTCTATATTAGTTACACCATTGCCTTTGTCTTTATTTATCAAGGTATTGTGGCAATTGTTCAATTCTTCAAGATTAAATAAGAATAAAATGGAGTCTGTCTGATTACAATCAGCAGACTTTTTTCTCTTTCCTGAATGTGTTATAATAGTCCATGCTATGGCTGGAGCCTTTTCAGCCTACTTATACTCTTCGAAAATCTCTTCAAACTGCGTCAGCTTCTATCTGCAACCTCAAAACAATGTTTTGAGCAACCTGTGGCCAGCTTTCTAGTTTGCTCTTTGATTTTCATTGAGTATTATTAAGACAATATGAGGAGAAAGATGAAAGAAAAAGGATTTTGGGAGGGGGCGCAGGCGGCCATGCCAACGGCCCTTGGTTATGTCAGTATTGGCTTGGCCTGTGGGATTATTGGTGCGCCCTATGTGACACCTGTTGAGATGGGCTTGATGAGCCTCTTTGTTTATGCTGGGAGTGCCCAGTTTGCCATGCTGGCCCTGATTGCGGTTCAAGCTCCTGTGGCAGCTATTGCTATGACGGTCTTTTTGATCAATTTGCGTCTCTTTTTGTTGAGCTTGCATGCGTCAACCTATTTCCGTCATACCAGCCTCTGGCAAAATATCGGTATGTCTAGTCTCTTGACGGATGAGACTTATGGCGTTTTGATGGGCGAGTTAGCCCATACAGACAAGGTCAATCCTATGTGGATGCACGGAAACAATCTCAACAGCTATGTGGCTTGGTTTGTGGGAACAGTTGTCGGAACGGCTCTGGGTGGCCTGCTACCAAATCCAGAAATCTTTGGATTAGATTTTGCCTTGGTTGGGATGTTCATCGGGATTTTTGCTTCGCAATTCCAGATTATGCAAAGACGGATTCCTGTCCGCAATCTGCTCATTATCCTAGCAGTTGTTGCGGTGTCCTTCTTTTTACTCTTAACAGTGGTGTCTCAGTCACTAGCTGTTCTGTTTGCGACGCTACTTGGTTGTACAATGGGGGTGGTATTAGATGGTCAGTAAGTATCTTTTATTAGCAGTTATTTTCTCTGGCTTGGTGACCTGGATTCCCCGTATGATTCCCTTCATCTTGGTCAAGTATAAGGGTTTGCCTGCGATCGTTGAGCGCTTTTTGAAGTTCTTGCCCGTTTCTATTATCTTTGCCTTGATTCTGTCAAGCGTAGTGACAGGTAAGGTTGGGAGCCTTCCTCAAATTAAATGGCTAGACTTCTTAGCCGTCTTTCCAACGGCTTGGGTGGCCTTTCGCTACCGCAATCTAGTCGGAACAGTTCTCTTTGGAGTGGTCTTAATTGCAGTCTTGCGTTTGGTCTTTTAATACTCTTCGAAAATCAAATTCAAACCACGTCAGCTTCGCCTTACCGTATATATGTTACTGACTTCGTCAGTTCTATCTACAACCTCAAAGCAGTGCTTTGAGCAACCTGCGGCTAGCTTTCTAGTTTGCTCTTTGATTTTCATTGAGTATAAATCAGCCATAAAGAAAATCTATCACAGAGATAAATATCATATAATGGCATAATTACTTTTTTTCTGATAAGATAATAAGGTATTCTATTTTGGAGGAAATGACATGAAAAAAATCGTTAAATACTCATCTCTTGCTGCTCTAGGACTTGTGGCTGCAGGTGTGCTAGCAGCTTGCTCAGGTGGTGCTAAGAAAGAAGGAGAAGCAGCCAGCAAGAAAGAAATTATCGTTGCAACTAATGCTACACCAAAACCATTCAACTATGAAGAAAATGGAGAATTGACTGGTTACGAAATTGAAGTGGTTCGCGCTATCTTTAAAGACTCTGACAAGTATGATGTCAAGTTTGAGAAGACAGAGTGGTCAGGAGTCTTTGCAGGACTTGATGCTGACCGTTACAATATGGCTGTTAGCAACATCAGCTACACTAAAGAACGTGCTGAAAAATACCTTTATGCAGCTCCAACTGCTAAAAACCCTAACGTTCTTGTAGTGAAAAAAGATGACCCTAGCATCAAATCGCTTGATGATATCGGTGGAAAATCAACAGAAGTTGTTCAAGGGACAACATCTGCTAAACAGCTAGAAGACTACAACAAACAACATTCAGATAATCCAACTGTCCTAAAGTATACTAAAGCAGACTTCCAACAAATCATGGGACGCTTGAGCGATGGACAGTTTGACTACAAGATTTTTGATAAAATCGGTGTTGAAACAGTCATCAAGGACCAAGGTTTGGACAACTTGAAAGTTATTGAACTTCCAAGCGACCAACAACCTTACGTTTACCCACTTCTTGCTAAAGGTCAAGATGAGTTGAAATCATTTGTAGATAAACGTATCCAAGAACTCTACAAAGACGGAACGCTTGAAAAGTTGTCTAAACAATTCTTCGGAGACACTTACCTACCAGCAGAAGCTGATATTAAATAATTTTGTGAAATCATCCATTCTGAATCAGGTGGATGATTTCTCAGTTTTTAGTGATATAGTTTTAAACTATATATCTGATTATCTAATAACAATTTGTGAAATCAAACAAATTGTGAGATACTAGTACGGTATTATTTTTAAGGAGAAAGAATCATGAAAATCAAAAAATGGCTTGGTGTGGCAGCTCTTGCTACAGTCGCAGGTTTGGCTCTTGCAGCTTGCGGAAATTCAGAAAAGAAAGCAGACAATGCAACAACTATCAAAATCGCAACTGTTAACCGTAGCGGTTCTGAAGAAAAACGTTGGGACAAAATCCAAGAATTGGTTAAAAAAGACGGTATCACTTTGGAATTTACAGAGTTCACAGACTATTCACAACCAAACAAGGCAACTGCTGATGGCGAAGTAGATTTGAACGCTTTCCAACACTATAACTTCTTGAACAACTGGAACAAAGAAAACGGGAAAGACCTTGTAGCGATTGCAGATACTTACATCTCTCCAATCCGCCTTTACTCAGGTTTGAATGGAAGTGACAACAAGTACACTAAAGTAGAAGACATCCCAGCAAACGGAGAAATCGCTGTACCGAACGATGCTACAAACGAAAGCCGTGCGCTTTACTTGCTTCAATCAGCTGGCTTGATTAAATTGGACGTTTCAGGAACTGCTCTTGCAACAGTTGCTAACATCAAAGAAAATCCAAAAAACTTGAAAATCACTGAATTGGACGCTAGCCAAACAGCTCGTTCATTGTCATCAGTTGACGCTGCCGTTGTAAACAATACCTTCGTTACAGAAGCAAAATTGGACTACAAGAAAGCACTTTTCAAAGAACAAGCTGATGAAAACTCAAAACAATGGTACAACATCATCGTTGCGAAAAAAGATTGGGAATCATCACCAAAAGCTGATGCTATCAAGAAAGTTGTTGCAGCTTACCACACAGATGACGTGAAAAAAGTTATCGAAGAAACATCAGACGGTTTGGATCAACCAGTTTGGTAATAAGAAACAGGGAGGTGGGAGAGAAAATTCCACCTCTTGCTTTTGTATAGAGCATGGATTGTAAAGAAGACTATAGGTTCATAGAAAGGTAGAGAGAATATGGTTTTTCCTAGCGAACAAGAACAGATTGAAAAATTTGAAAAGGATCATGTAGCCCAGCATTATTTTGAGGTTTTGCGTACCTTGATTTCTAAGAAGTCGGTCTTTGCCCAACAGGTGGGTCTCAAAGAAGTTGCCAACTATCTGGGTGAGATTTTCAAGCGTGTGGGAGCTGAAGTGGAGATTGATGGGACTTATACGGCTCCCTTTGTCATGGCGCATTTCAAGAGTTCGCGCCCAGATGCTAAGACCCTGATTTTCTATAACCACTATGACACTGTGCCAGCGGATGGGGATCAGGTCTGGACAGAGGATCCCTTTACGCTTTCGGTGCGCAATGGCTTCATGTATGGGCGTGGGGTTGATGACGACAAGGGTCATATCACGGCTCGTTTGAGTGCTTTGAGAAAATACATGCAGCACCACGATGACCTGCCTGTCAATATCAGTTTTATCATGGAGGGAGCGGAGGAATCCGCTTCGACAGACCTAGATAAGTATCTGGAAAAGCACGCTGATAAACTCCGTGGCGCAGATTTGTTAGTTTGGGAACAAGGGACCAAGAATGCCTTGGAGCAGTTAGAAATTTCTGGTGGAAATAAAGGAATTGTGACCTTTGATGCCAAGGTAAAAAGTGCGGATGTGGATATCCACTCTAGTTATGGAGGAGTTGTGGAATCAGCTCCTTGGTACCTCCTTCAAGCCCTGCAGTCCCTTCGTGCTGCAGATGGCCGTATCTTGGTTGAAGGCTTGTACGAAGAAGTACAAGAGCCAAACGAACGGGAATTGACCTTGGTGGATACCTACGCTCAACGAAATCCAGGGGAAATCAGCCAGATTTATGGCTTGGAATTGCCTCTCTTACAAGAGGACCGCGCTGCCTTCCTAAAACGTTTCTTTTTCGAGCCAGCTCTTAATATCGAAGGGATTCAGTCAGGTTACCAAGGACAAGGGGTTAAAACGATTTTGCCAGCAGAAGCCAGTGCCAAGCTAGAAGTTCGTTTGGTTCCTGGTCTAAAACCGCATGATATTCTGGAAAAAATTCGGAAACAGCTAGACAAAAATGGCTTTGATAAGGTAGAATTATACTATACCTTGGGAGAGATGAGCTATCGAAGCGATATGAGCGCGCCAGCCATTCTTAATGTGATCGAGTTGGCCAAGAAATTCTATCCACAGGGCGTTTCAGTCCTGCCGACGACAGCGGGGACAGGGCCTATGCATACGGTCTTTGATGCCCTAGAGGTGCCAATGGTGGCCTTCGGTCTAGGAAATGCCAACAGCCGAGACCACGGTGGAGATGAAAATGTGCGAATCGCCGATTATTACACCCATATTGAATTAGTAGAGGAGCTGATTAGAAGCTATGAGTAGAGACATTATCAAGTTAGATCAGATCGATGTGACTTTTCACCAAAAGAAGAGAACCATCACAGCGGTCAAGGATGTGACCATTCACATCCAAGAAGGGGATATCTACGGAATCGTTGGATATTCTGGAGCAGGGAAATCAACCCTTGTACGGGTGATTAATCTCTTGCAAAAGCCATCTGCAGGGAAAATTACCATTGATGACGATGTGATTTTTGATGGCAAGGTGACCTTGACGGCCGAGCAGTTGCGTCGTAAACGTCAAGATATTGGAATGATTTTCCAGCATTTTAACCTGATGAGCCAAAAGACAGCAGAGGAGAATGTAGCCTTTGCCCTTAAACACTCTGGACTCAGCAAGGAAGAAAAGAAGGCTAAAGTAGCTAAGTTATTGGATTTGGTTGGCTTAGCAGACCGTGCTGAAAACTACCCTTCACAACTATCTGGAGGGCAAAAACAGCGTGTGGCCATTGCGCGTGCTTTGGCAAATGATCCAAAAATCTTGATTTCAGACGAGTCAACTTCTGCCCTTGATCCTAAGACAACCAAGCAGATTTTGGCCTTGTTGCAAGATTTGAATCAAAAATTAGGCTTGACTGTTGTCTTGATTACGCATGAAATGCAGATTGTCAAAGACATTGCCAACCGTGTGGCAGTTATGCAGGATGGGCATTTGATTGAAGAGGGCAGCGTCCTTGAAATCTTCTCAGACCCTAAACAACCTTTGACCCAAGACTTTATCTCAACAGCTACAGGTATTGACGAAGCCATGGTCAAAATCGAGAAGCAAGAAATTGTGCAAAACCTGTCTGAAAATAGTCTCTTAGTGCAACTCAAGTATGCAGGTGCTTCAACAGACGAGCCACTTTTGAATGAATTGTACAAGCGTTACCAAGTAACGGCTAATATCCTCTATGGGAATATTGAAATCCTCGACGGCACTCCTGTTGGAGAATTGGTGGTGGTCTTGTCAGGTGAAAAAGCAGCGCTAGCAGGTGCCCAAGAAGCCATTCGTCAGGCTGGCGTGCAGCTAAAAGTATTGAAGGGAGGACAGTAAGAT
This sequence comes from Streptococcus bovismuti, assembly GCF_042436615.2. Lineage (GTDB taxonomy): Bacteria > Bacillota > Bacilli > Lactobacillales > Streptococcaceae > Streptococcus. The sequence continues at coordinate 21,527 of NZ_JBHMFR020000005.1, forward strand.
GGAATCATTGATTCAAACCTATTTACCAAATGTCTATAAAATGGGCTGGGCTGGTCAAGCAGGCTGGGGAACAGCCATCTACTTAACCCTTTATATGACAGTTCTTTCCTTTATCATCGGAGGGTTCTTGGGGCTTGTTGCAGGTCTCTTCCTTGTCTTGACAGCGCCAGGTGGTGTCTTGGAAAATAAGGTCGTTTTCTGGATTTTGGATAAGATTACCTCTATTTTCCGTGCGGTTCCTTTCATTATCCTCTTGGCAGTCTTGTCACCCTTCTCTCATCTAATCGTAGGGACAAGCATTGGTCCAAATGCGGCTATCGTACCGCTATCTTTTGCAGTCTTTGCCTTCTTTGCCCGTCAAGTGCAGGTTGTCTTGGCTGAATTGGATGGCGGTGTCATTGAGGCGGCTCAAGCGAGCGGAGCGACATTCTGGGATATCGTAGGTGTTTACCTATCAGAAGGCCTTCCAGATTTGATTCGTGTGACGACTGTGACCTTGATTTCCCTTGTTGGGGAAACAGCTATGGCCGGTGCGGTTGGAGCTGGTGGTATCGGTAACGTAGCCATCGCTTATGGATTTAACCGCTACAATCACGATGTGACCATCTTGGCAACCATCATTATCATTTTGATTATCTTTACAATCCAATTTTTGGGAGACTTCTTGACCAAGAAATTGAGTCATAAATAAAAAGATCTAGGCAATCTGTACATCATTCATAGGAGTTGTCGTTATAGTTAAGACTTGAAATTTTCTGTACTGATTGCTATCAACCGTTACTTTTATGAGTAAGAGAGTTAAGAATTGTGGGGAGTCAATATGCAAAATCTGGGAGAAGTTTTTAAAGAATTGAGAAAGAGTCGGAATGTATCTCTACAGGAGGCGACGGGAGGAGAGTTTACTTATTCCATGCTGAGCAAATTTGAGCGTGGAGAAGCAGACCTATCATCTATGAAATTGATTACTGCCTTAGATAACATCCACTCTGATTTGAATGAATTTATGTACTTGGTACGTGGTTTTTCTCAGAAAAAGGTTTTGGCTTTTCAAGAAAATCTTTGGGATTTATATGATAGAGAAGGGATTGATTCTCTCCATTCCTTGTATGAAGAGACGACTCAAAAGTATAGATCAAGTGGTGAAACAAGCTATCTTTTACAAATGATTCGTATCAAAAGCCTTCTTGTGTTTTTTGATTCAGAAATAAGAGCAACGGATGAAGAACTGACTTTTCTCTATGACTATTTTTTTACTATTGACATCTGGGGAAATTATGAATTGGAACTATTTTCAACGATTTCTACTTTGTTCCCTCTGCCCCTCTATTTTAAATATTCTAGGGAGATGTTACAAAAGACAGATTTATTAGGCTCTTTACCTAGTAACAAAGTCGGCATTGATACCATTTTGATTAATGGACTCTTTAAAGCAATAGAGGAAAAGGATAAATTAAAAGCAGACTATTTTGTTTTTCAGATTGAAAAACGAGAATTGCCAGAATCTCAAGCTTATCTGAAAATCATTTATATGATTGCTAAAGGATATTATGATACTATTTTTAATGTAAAAAATAAGGGTCTTGAAAAAATCCAGAGAGGCATTACAATCTTACAAGATTTAGAGTATGTAGGTGGTGCAAGATACTATGAAAACTATTTTGCAAATCAGCTTTCAAATAAAGATTTGTAATATATTCTCGTTACATCGACTGATGAAAAATAAATGGGCCTGTAGATGGAGTGATAAATAGCAGTATCTAGGAGCTAGAGTTTCTATTTTCAGAAAAAATATATTACAAAAAAGTGGGGAGTCCCGCTTTTTTTGTTAGACTGGTTTCAATGAAATACTCTTTGAAATGTGAGAAAGGCCTGTTATGAAACTATTCTTAAACCACCATTTATTTAGGATACTTACCTTATCAAGGTTTTTGAGCTCAAGTGGAGCTTATATTTATAATCTGGTATTTATCGTTTATGCTGCGAGTCTACCCTTTAAAAATATAGCTGTATTTATGGCGAATATGATTACGATTTTACCTTTCCTATTTACTTTTTATGTTGGGATTAAGGCTGATCATACTCGGAATAAAGCAGGGACAATTATCTGGGTTGGTTGTGTGCAAAGTCTCCTATTTCTTTTGATTGCTAGTGTGATTCATGACCAGAACTTCGTAACGTTTGCTTTTATCTGTATGGTTAATATCTGTTCGGATATTTTATCGGATTATACAGCAGGCCTTCGTATGCCGATTATCCAGCATAATATTTCGGAAGATAGACTCTATGAAGCTTATTCCTTTACTCAGTTTGTTTCCTATTTATCAAATCTAGGAGGTCAAGCCTTAGGAGTGTGGTTACTCACAACCAGCCATCAAAATTTTTCTTTTGTTGCAATTGTGAATGCTGGTTTCTTTTTGCTATCTTCTCTTATTTTGTTCAAAAATAGAAGAGAACTGACGCACTTGTCTGTAACGGTAGAGAATGAGTCGATTAGTTTACTTCAACAAGTTAAGGCAATCTATGCGGACATGGATGATATCTTTAGGCAGAGAGAAAGTAAATCATTGTTTAAAATGATCCTTGTCATTTTGGTAATGAATACTTTGGGAGGAGCTGTTGGAGGTATTTATCACTTTTACTTATTAGACCATACTATCTATCATCTCAGTTATGCTCAAGCCCTATTTTTAATTGAATGTGTCAGCTTGGGAGGGGCTATTCTTGGTAGCCTAACTCCCCATGATTATTTTGGGAAATTGTCGTTTTCAAGTTTGCTATCGCTCAATGCAAGTCTGTTTGTCTTGCTTGCTACTGCTAATATTTTAGATTTTTCTCCTCTAGTAGGTGTTGCTTGCTTAGCCTTTGTCATGTATTTGATGTCGAAATCAATGCCTAAATTAGATACTCTGTTACTGTCTAATTTGAGTGTGGATGTATTAGCTAGAAGTAATAATCTCTTGAGTATGATTTTTTCCCTAACATTACCCTTGGGGATGTCTGTATTTTCCTTCCTAGCTTTACAAGATATCAGGCTTTGTTGGTGGGTCTTTTTAGCAGGGAGTGTGATAGGATTCATTTTATCCTTAGAAAAAAGAAGTTTTTCAGGTAAAAAAGTTTAGCCTAGAAAGCTCAGGATTACTAGAAGGTCTGCCAGATTTGATTCGTGTGACGACTGTGACCTTGATTTCCCTTGTTGGGGAAACAGCTATGGATGGTGCGGTTGGAGCTGGTGGTATCGGTAACGTAGCCATCGCTTATGGATTTAACCGCTACAATCACGATGTAACTATCTTGGCAACCAACATTATCATTTTGATTATCTTTAAATTCATACTCAATGAAAATCAAAGAGCAAAGTAGGAAACTAGCCGCAGATTGCTCAAAGTACTGCTTTGAGGTTGTAGATAAGACTGACGAAGTCAGTAACCCTACCTACGGAAAGGCGACGTTGACGTGGTTTGAAGAGATTTTCGAAGAGTATCAATTCTTGGGAGACTTCTTAACCAAGTCTTGAGCCATAAATAAAAAAGAGCCGTGTGGCTCTTTCTAAGTAATCAGATTTTCTGCGCAAATTTTTTACTCAAGGCTTGTCCAAGCAAGGCACCGACTAAGGCTCCGATGACAACACTTGCGATAAATAGAAGGACGGTTCCAGGATTTGGTGCGACCATGATACGGTCAATATATTCTTGGGATTTTCCTCTTGCTAGAAGAGTAGCCATATAGGCTTGGGGCGCAATCCACATGAGTAAGATTGGACCAGTTGAACTAAAGGCGAAAATAATGAAAGAAAGCAAATTTTTTGTTTGGTCCTTGTATTTTCCTAAATGAGCTACTCCATCTGCTAGGAGGGCACAGATAATTCCAGGAAGGAAGGCACCGGCACCGTGTTTGCTCCCCAAGAAAAATAGGGCGATGACAAGACCGATAGTGGTAATGGCTCCAAAGCGCGGAACTTTTGCGACTAGGATCATATAGACGCTACCGCCGACAAGGGCAGTAAAGGCAGGTGCATAAAACATGTTTCCAGTTTGGTCAAAGAGATTGCCCAAAAGGACACCAATCCCCATGCAGAGGAAGTAAAGAACTGCAAAGAGCAGTGTAGTTAAGATAGATTTGTTCATGAATTGTCTCCTGATAATTTTTTCACAATTCTCATTGTACCACGGTTTGGTGGGATTGTAAATGGATAGTCTATGTTTTTGAAAACGCTTGAAATATGATATAATAGTTTCATAGTTATTTTTAGGGGGATATCATGGGGAGATTTTTAGACTTTGTCTTTAATCGTTTCTTTTTAGGGATGATTGCGACAGCCTTCTTTTGGCTATTAACCTTGGTGGGAGGGATTATCCTTGGTCTAGCGCCTGCTAGTGCCACCTTGATGAGCCTATATGCAGAACATGGTTATAGCTTTCGGGAATACAGTTTGAAGGAGGCGTGGTCTCTTTATAAGCAAAATTTCGTCTCAAGCAACCTGATTTTCTATAGCTTTTTAGGGGTGGATATAGTTTTGGTCTATGGCCTGTATCTCTTGGTGCAATTGCCTCATCAGACTATTATTCATTTGATTGCGACCTTTTTGAATGTCCTAGTAGTTGCCCTGATCTTTTTGGCTTATACAGTATCTTTGAAATTACAAGTTTATTTTGATTTGTCCTATCGAAATAGTCTCAAACTATCCTTGATTGGCATCTTTATGAGTCTAGCAGCTGTGGCCAAGGTTCTCCTTGGGACAGTGCTACTTGTGGCAATTGGTTACTATATGCCTGCCCTACTTTTCTTTGTAGGAATTGGGATGTGGCATTTCTTTATCAGTGATATGTTGGAACCGGTCTATGAAAGTATCCATGAAAAATTGGCGACAAAATAGAATGAAGCAGTTTTGGCTACATACGCTTCTAAGAACCTACAGTTCAGTTATGATGATTATTATTGCGAGTTTTGCAATCTTACTCTCTTACGCTGACTGGGATTCACGGGAAAAGGAAGCCCAGAGAGTAGCCCAGCGTGTAACCACTCGAACAGTTGAAGAGGTGGAATATTATTATCGCGAGTCAGCCCAGCTAGCGCAAGATTTAGTAGCCAATCAAGACCGTATACAAGGGGTTTATAAGTACTTTAGCCTATCAACTTCTGAGTATTTTTATTGGTTGTTGGAGCATCAAGCGGCTTCCTCAACTTCTATTTCTCTGTATGAAAATATTGATGACCTGTATGTCCAAAATGACTATATAACAGGTGTTGCAATCGTCTTGCAGGACTTTAAAGAAGTTTATGTGTCAACAAGGGATAAAAGAAGTGGGCATGTCTTGCCTGCTGAGGCTTTTAAACCGGAGGCCAATAGTTTTGGAGTTCCTATTTTAGACCCAGCGACGGATCAATCTATAGGGGTTGTTTATATTTCCTTGGATCCAGAAATCTTATACCATGCTGTAGACAATACCCGGGGTCATATCCCGATGGCTGTTACTGTGACATCACCATTTGATACGGAGATTTTTCATATTGGTGAGAGGGTCAATAGGGAACATGAGAACTGGTTTGTTGGTGTAACCTCTCATGGCTATCAGGTTCAGGTAGCAGTTCCTAAAAACTTTGTTTTACAAGGAACGGTGACCAGCTCTGCTTTGATTGTGGGCTTGAGCCTTCTCTTTATTGTCATTCTCTATCTGACTTTGAGGAAGACTTTCTCAAATTATCAAAAGCAGGTGGTGGACCTGGTGGATTCTATCCAAGCTATTGCCCAAGGGGAAGAAGGTCTTCGTATTGACACACTTGAAAAGGATCAGGAATTGCTCCTAATCGCGGAGACGACCAATGATATGTTGGATCGATTGGAAAAGAATATTCATGATATTTACCAGTTAGAGCTTAGTCAAAAAGATGCCAATATGCGGGCCTTGCAGGCGCAAATCAATCCTCATTTTATGTATAATACGCTGGAGTTTTTGCGTATGTACGCAGTCATGCAAAGTCAAGATGAGTTAGCAGACATCATTTATGAGTTCAGTAGTCTGTTGCGTAACAATATTTCCGACGAAAGAGAGACTCTTCTCAAACAGGAATTAGAATTTTGCCGTAAATACAGCTATCTCTGCATGGTTCGCTATCCCAAGTCTATTGCCTATGGTTTCAAGATAGATCCAGAGTTAGAGAATATGAAGATTCCTAAGTTTACCTTACAACCGCTGGTAGAAAATTATTTCGCGCATGGTGTTGACCACAGACGAACAGATAATGTGATTAGTATCAAGGTGCTTAAACAGGATGGTTTTGTAGAAATTTTGGTGGTCGATAATGGCCGTGGAATGTCGGTTGAAAAACTGGCAAGTATTCGAGAAAAATTGAGTCAGAGACATTTTGAACACCAAGCCAGTTACAGTGATCAAAAGCAATCTATCGGGATTGTCAATGTCCATGAGCGTTTTGTGCTCTATTTTGGGGACCGCTATGCTATTACTATAGATTCTGCAGAGCAAGCAGGTGTTCAGTATCGTATTACAATTCAAGATGAGTAGAAAGGGAGAAAATGTATAAAGTATTATTAGTAGATGATGAGTACATGGTGACAGAAGGTCTGAAACGTTTGATTCCCTTTGATAAGTGGGATATGGAGGTCGTCGCAACAGCTAGTCATGCCGATGAAGCTCTAGAATATGTTCAAGAAAATCCAGTAGATGTGGTTATTTCCGATGTCAATATGCCCGATAAAACTGGGCTTGACATGATTCGGGAAATGAAAGAAATCTTACCAGATGTCGCCTATATCCTGCTCTCAGGTTATCAGGAATTTGATTACGTAAAAAGAGCAATGAACCTTAGTGTGGTGGATTATCTGGTTAAGCCTGTTGATAAGGTAGAGTTGGGAAATCTGCTGGAGAAGATTGCAGGTCAGCTCGGTGAGAGAGGAAAGAAAAGTCAGACCCTTAGTCAAGATTTAGACGAGGCTGGATTTGCTAGTTATCTAGGAGATAAGGAGAACTGGTGGATAGGCCTATCCAAGGGAAAACAAGGCTCCTTCACCATTCCTTACTATGTCTTGGGACAAGATTGGCAGATTTTCATTTCTGACCAACCTCTAGATGGTTTAGTCGTTACACCTTTTGAAGCTCCCTATCAAGAACACTTTGAACGCTGGAAGCTGAATGCTGAGAAAGCCCTCTTTTACGGCTCTGTAAATTTGCAGCAGTCGGAGAGTCTTTTTGTCTATTACGAACCGATTTATAGGGTTATCATTCAGGGGAATCTCAATCAAATCGTGGAAGAGTTGAATCTTTTGGAGAAGGTGGTTCTTAAGAATACACCGCGTGTTCCCATTACCAAACAGCTTTTTATCCAGTTTGTCATGGATGTCTTCCACTTGTTTGAACACCTCAAAGCTGATGATTTGACGGATATTGTTAAAACGATTCATGCTATTCAAACCTTCGATGAATTGGTTCCTTATATCAAGGAAACTCTGACCCGATTTTTTGGCCAATATCGGATGAATGAAAATGTGGTCAGTGTGCTAGAAGTTATTGGGCGTGATTACCAAAAAGAACTTTCTCTCAAGGATATCAGTAAGGATCTCTTTATCAATCCTGTCTATCTGGGGCAGTTGATTAAGCGTGAAACCAATTCGACCTTCGCAGAGTTACTAAACAAACAACGCATTAAGGCTGCCCAGCAACTTTTACTTTCAACCAGTGACAGTATCGAAGATATTTGTTATGCTGTTGGCTATAGTAATGTTGGATATTTCTATAAAGTGTTCCGAAAATTGTGCGGGAAATCGCCGAAAGCCTACCGAAAACAGGTGGAAACGACACTATAATATTTGTATTCCCTTACAAAAAGTGCTATAATATCGATAATAATATCAGGAGGTTCTATTATGAAAAAGAAACCGATTTATCTATGGGTCTTGCTAATCTTGTCTGCTCTTATTTCAGCTATGTCTCTGTTTGGAATGTTGAGTCCCTTGCCTAGCAAAGAAGTCCTTCGTGCTAAACAGTCACATGTTGCGGGACTTAGTGCCCAGCAATTAGAAGACAACATCAATTACACCTATAGAGTAGCAGAATCATCTCATTCTATTTTTAATATGGCCTTGATTGTACTATCTGCTATTTTAGTGGTAGTAGCGATTGTCTTCCTTATTCGTAAAAATTTGCAATATGCAAACTATACTTATGTCGGCTATGTTTTGCTAGCCATTATTGGTTCGATTTATGGCTATGTTAGTTTACAAGACGCTGTGCAGTTAGTTCACGATGAGACCATGCGTTTAGGGATAAGTGTTATTTCACAAGCCGTTAGTATTTTCTATATCGTCATCAATGTTCTCTTCCTAGCCCTTGTCTTTTACAAGATGTGGCGTCAGCAAAAAGCCTTGGCGGAAGAAGAGGAAACAGAAGAACTTGCCTAAGTATTGACAAAAAATAACTATCAAGTTACAATCTTGGTAGTTATTTTTCGATTATAGATAAAATCATGGAGGTACATATGAAGACAATTTCTTTAGTTTATATCAGTCTGAGCGGCAATACCGAGAGTTTTGTGACACGCTTGAAAGACTATCTCTTGTCCCAGTACGAGGGGATTGAGGTCCAAAAGATTCATATCAAGGATTTGGTCAAGGAAGGCCACGATTTCTATGAGATGGATAATCCTTATGTTGCTTTTTTGCCGACCTACCTAGAAGGTGGGAATGGCGTTGATAACGGAGATGTCGAGATTTTGACGACACCAGTGGGGGATTTTATCGCCTATGGTGACAATGCTAGTAAGTGTTTTGGCGTGGTTGGTTCAGGAAATCGTAACTTTAATAACCAATACTGCCTGACAGCTAAGCAATACAGTCAACGTTTTGGTTTCCCTGTCTTGGCAGACTTTGAAATGCGAGGTATGCTGGGAGATATCAAACATGTGGCAGCTATTATTGCAGATTTGTATGAGTTGGAAAGTTGAGCTTAGGCTTGGCTTTTTTATTATTCCAAGCAGTTTTATCAGAACTCTTACTTTCTATGCTCCAAGAGTTGATTGATGTGATCTACTTTTTTAGCCTCTCTTTTATAGAGAATAGCCCAAATGATGAGGTAGACAATCGCAAACTCGATAATAAGCTGGAGATAGAAGATCCAGTGGAAGGGGAACCAACCTGCCAGGGTTGCTAGTGGGACAAAGCCAGCCAGCATAAGGAAGAAATGAGTCAGAGTGGCACGAAGCATGCTCCAGTCACGGCTGAATAAGCGGTTGCCAAAGTTGAAGAGAATGCCGATGCCTGCCCAAATAAGTGTGCAGTAGAGCAAGACCAGGGCACCGTGAACTTGATGTTGAGCCATCATTTGGCCGATAATAGAGTAGGGATTTAGTGGTGCGTAGGTATTTGGTGCATAAATGAGTGAAAAGATGATAGAGAGGATGAGGCCGATGAGGACACCAGTAGCTGCGTCGTGAAAGATTTGTTTTTTCATAGTTCTAATTTCTCCTTGATGGTTTTTAGGTAACGGCGTGAAGAGTAGGTGAAGCTTTCATTCTTCAAGAAAATTTCTACCAGACCGTTGGGGGTGAGCTTGAGGTGAGAGATGGAGTCGATATTGATGATTTCTGATTGAGAAATTTGGATAAAATTGGTTGGCAGAATTTCAAGGACTTGATAGAGCCGTAAATCAATGTTGTAGGTCTGACTTGCTGTTTCTGCTAGAACCTTCCGATTCTCGATATAGAAGCGTTGTATCTTACCGATCTTAACTAGATAGACCTGATCATCGATTTTCCCTTTGATTTTTTCTTTTTGCTCCAGATTTTCTGCGAACTCGATGACTTTTTGGACTTTATCTGTCGGCTGAGGTGCTTGGACAATCAGCTTTTCCTCCTCGTAAGTTTCACTAATTTGTAGTTCTACTTTCATAAATTTCTCTCCTTTTTAGTTATACAAGGTTGTGATCACTTCCTGTATATTTTTATTAAACACTATTTTACGACACCTGGCAAGGGACTTTGTCTATGTGGAGGGATTTGGCTCCTATGTGGTGGAGCTTTTCTGTCCTATCTGAAATATGGTATAATAGCACTAATCAATTTCTAGGAAAATAGATACAGAAAGGGGCTGAAAAATGTCTCATATTATTGAATTGCCAGAGGTGTTGGCAAACCAGATCGCGGCAGGAGAGGTTATCGAACGTCCAGCTAGCGTTGTTAAGGAGCTGGTAGAAAATGCCATTGATGCTGGTTCTAGTCAGATTATCATTGAGATTGAGGAAGCTGGTCTCAAGAAGATTCAAATCACAGATAATGGTCATGGAATTGCCCACGATGAGGTGGAATTGGCCCTGCGCCGCCATGCGACTAGTAAAATAAAAAATCAGGCAGACCTCTTTCGAATTCGGACGCTTGGTTTTCGTGGTGAAGCTTTGCCTTCTATCGCATCTGTTAGTGTCTTGACTTTGTTGACGGCAATGGATGGCGCAAGCCACGGGACTAAATTAGTAGCGCGTGGGGGAGAAGTAGAAGAAGTCATCCCAGCGACTAGTCCTGTGGGGACCAAGGTTTGTGTGGAGGACCTCTTTTTCAACACGCCTGCCCGCCTCAAGTATATGAAGAGTCAGCAAGCGGAGTTGTCTCATATTATTGATATTGTCAACCGTCTGGGCCTGGCCCATCCTGAAATTTCGTTTAGTTTAATCAGTGATGGCAAGGAAATGACGCGGACAGCAGGGACTGGTCAACTGCGACAAGCTATCGCAGGGATTTACGGTTTGGCGAGTGCCAAGAAGATGATTGAAATTGAGAACTCTGACCTAGATTTCGAAATTTCAGGTTTTGTATCCTTGCCTGAGTTAACTCGGGCTAATCGCAACTATATCAGCCTCTTCATCAATGGCCGTTATATCAAAAACTTCCTACTCAACCGTGCAATTCTTGACGGTTATGGAAGCAAACTCATGGTGGGCCGTTTTCCACTGGCTGTCATTCATATCCATATCGACCCTTATCTAGCAGATGTCAATGTGCATCCGACCAAGCAAGAGGTGCGGATTTCCAAGGAAAAAGAACTGATGGTATTGGTCTCAGAAGCGATTTCCAAGAGCCTCAAGGAACAAACCTTGATACCTGATGCCTTGGAAAATCTTGCCAAATCGACCGTGCGCAATCGTGAGAAGGTGGAGCAGACCATTCTCCCGCTTAAAGAAAATACGCTCTACTATGAGAAAACTGAGCCGTCAAGACCTAGTCAAGCTGAGGTGGCTGATTATCAGGTAGAATTGACTGATGAAGGACAGGATTTGACTTTATTTGCCAAGGAAACCTTGGATCAATTGGCCAAGCCAGCAAAACTGCATTTTGCGGAGAGAAAGCCAGCTAACTATGATCAACTAGACCATCCAGAGTTAGATTTAGCTAGTCTCGATAAGGCCTATGACAAGCTGGAGCGGGAAGAAGCATCAAGCTTCCCAGAGTTGGAATTTTTTGGGCAAATGCACGGGACTTATCTCTTTGCCCAGGGTCGAGATGGGCTCTACATCATAGACCAACATGCGGCTCAGGAACGGGTCAAGTATGAGGAATATCGTGAAAGCATTGGCGATGTTGACCAAAGTCAACAACAACTCTTAGTGCCCTATATCTTTGAATTTCCTGCGGATGATGCTCTTCGTCTCAAGGAAAGAATGCCTCTTTTGGAGGAGGTGGGTGTCTTTCTAGCAGAGTACGGGGAAAATCAATTCATCCTACGTGAACATCCTATTTGGATGGCAGAAGAAGAGATTGAGTCAGGCATCTATGAAATGTGCGACATGCTCCTCTTGACCAAGGAAGTTTCTATCAAGAAATATCGAGCAGAGCTAGCTATCATGATGTCCTGCAAGAGATCTATCAAGGCTAACCATCGTATCGATGATCATTCGGCTAGACAGCTCCTCTATCAGCTCTCTCAATGTGACAATCCCTACAACTGTCCCCACGGGCGTCCTGTTTTGGTGCATTTTACTAAGTCGGATATGGAAAAGATGTTCCGACGCATTCAGGAAAATCACACCAGTCTTCGTGAGTTGGGGAAATATTAAACGAATACGCTTTGAAAATCTCTTCAAACTAGGTCAGCTCTATCTGCAATATCAAAGCTGTGCTTTGAGAAACCTGTGGCTAGCTTTCTAGTTTGCTTTTGATTTTCATTGAGTATAAAAGGAAAACTATGTACGAATATTTAAAAGGAATCATTACCAAAATCACTGCCAAATATATTGTTCTTGAAGTCAACGGTATCGGCTATATCCTGCATGTGGCCAATCCATATGCCTACTCAGGACAGGTCAACCAAGAAGCTCAAATTTATGTGCATCAGGTGGTGCGTGAGGATGCGCATCTACTTTATGGATTTCGCTCAGAAGATGAGAAAAAACTCTTTCTCAGCTTGATTTCGGTCTCTGGGATTGGTCCGGTGTCAGCCCTTGCTATTATCGCTGCCGATGACAATGCTGGCTTGGTTCAAGCCATCGAAACCAAGAACATCACCTACTTGACCAAGTTTCCTAAAATTGGTAAGAAAACAGCCCAGCAGATGGTGCTGGACTTGGAAGGCAAGGTAGTAGTTGCTGGAGATGAACTTCCTGCTAAGGTGGCAGTACAAGCAAGCACTGAAAACCAAGAACTGGAAGAAGCTATGGAAGCCATGTTGGCACTGGGCTACAAGGCAACCGAACTTAAAAAAATCAAGAAATTCTTTGAAGGAACGACAGATACAGCTGAGAACTATATCAAGTCGGCCCTTAAAATGTTGGTCAAATAGGAGCAGAGCATGACAAAACGTTGCTCGTGGGTCAAGATGACCAATCCTCTCTATATCGCCTATCATGATGAGGAGTGGGGCCAGTCCCTCCATGATGACCAAGCATTGTTTGAGTTATTGTGCATGGAAACCTATCAGGCAGGACTGTCTTGGGAAACGGTGCTCAACAAACGCCAAGCTTTCCGAGAAGCCTTTCATGGCTATCAAATTCAAGCGGTGGCAGACATGACCGACACCGAGTTGGAAGCCTTGCTGGAGAATCCAGCCATCATTCGGAATAGAGCCAAGATTTTTGCTACACGCGCTAACGCCCAAGCATTTTTACGACTACAGGAAGAATATGGCTCTTTTGATGCCTATCTTTGGTCTTTTGTTGAGGGGAAAACTATCGTTAACGATATTCCCGATTACCGCCAAGCCCCAGCTAAAACACCCTTGTCTGAAAGATTGGCCAAAGATCTCAAAAAACGAGGCTTCAAGTTCACAGGCCCAGTCGCCGTCTTGTCTTTTCTACAGGCTGCAGGGCTAGTTGATGACCACGAGAATGATTGTGCGTGGAAAAGCGGGAATTAGTGAGTATAGGTAACTAGAATATCTGAGAATATAGAAAAAAGCTGAGAAACTTTTCCCAGCTTTTTATATATACTATTAGATTTGTTAGAGTGAAGTCAGAAAAGTGATTCCACCTAAAATAACACCAGCTGAATTTGGAATGATTAGTATCCAATCCTTCTTAGGTTCCTTTGTCCATCCATAAATAACCCAGATTAAGCAAGATATTGCAGCTGATAAAGGTTGAAATGGTTGAGCTTTATTTCCCTGTAAATTAGCGATAATTTGAGGTATGTAGGCAATAAATACTATAATTCCAATAAAGGCACCAATAGAACCTACGATTCGATTAATTTTTTGTTTTGTCATATACACCTCCTTCAAAAGGATATCATAGAAATTAGCGAAATGCAATAAATTCAGATACAAATTGTAACGAAAACCAATACAAAAGCACAAAAATAGAGAAACTACTTATTTTTTGTTATAGTCAAAGCGAATGATTTGCTCCTTTGCATCTACATGGGCGTGAACTCCGAAGGGGACAATGGCTCTTGGAGTTGCGTGGCCGACATTCAAATTATAGACAATCGGGATATTGCTGTCAATAATATCCAATAGTGCCTCTTTATAGTCGTCATAGAAAGTTTCATCCATAGGTTTTCCGACCAAGAGTCCGCTGATGACCGCGAATACTCCAGTATCCTTCAAAGTCCGCAACATCTTTTTGAAGTCTTCGGGTTTAGGCTTTTCTTCGCTTGTTTCTAGCAAGAGGATTTTTCCTTCCCAGTCTGACAAGTCAGGGAAAAGTTTGTACTTTTGGCAGAGCTCCGTGCTGTCTGCGTATCGAGAGTAGTCAAAGATATCGTAGAGTGATTCGAGACACCCACCAAGGATTTCTCCCTCGAACTGGGCATTTCCTTGCAACAAGTCAAAACCAGTATTTGCATGACTGACACGAGGTGTCCCCAGAGTCTTGGGACTGAAGTCAGTTCGTTCCTCATACCAAACGTCACTAGGGCGGATTTCTGAGATTCTTCCAGTCTCAATTAATTCTTTAAAGTAGTGGAAGCTATAGGGCAACATCTCCTTGTCCAATTCACAAATGTCTGCTAGAAAGGATTGACCATAAAAAGTTTTAACACCTAGTTTATGCAACATGAGATGGTTCATGGTTGTATCTGAGAAGCCAAGAAAAATCTTTTGTTTGATAACCTTTTCTAGTTGGTCATTTTCAAAGAGGTAGGGCAACAAACGATAGGTATCATCCCCACCGATGGCGCATAGGATCATGTCAATGCTATCGTCCGAAAAGGCCTGCATCAAATCCTCTGCACGCACTTCAGGATGGTCCTTGATAAAGTCTAAGTCTTTTTGCGAATGGGGCAAAAAGATAGGATTGATTCCCAGGTCCTTGAGACGTTGGACACCCAAGTCCACTTCGTGTTTGACAAAGTCTTCTCCGATAATGCCACTAGATAAACTAATAATACCAATAGTAGAAATCATATTTTATCCTCCTAGAAATAGATTGAGCCTATTTTATCACAAAAGATAAGAGAAAGCTATGTGGGATGTCAGAGAAATACTTTTAAATCAAGAAAGTAGTATAAAAGCAACCGCATCTGCAGTTGCTTTTATCATTCTCTTAATAGCGTGTTGGTCCTGCACTTGCGCTGCGGATATTCAAGCGTTTCTTGAGATAGAAGCGAAGGGCTAGGAGGGCTGCTCCGATAATAGCTAGTGGCAATGGAGCAAGTACTGGGTTAAGGTTAGCTGGTAGGAAGCTTGTTGCAAAGAAGACAAGCAACCAAAGGAACATAGAAGCTAGGATAACCAGTACAGATTTCCAGAAAGGTGGACGTTGACTGCGGTCCATATCTGGTCCATAGTATTGGTAAACAAAGTAGTACATCAAGTAGAAGGCAAATCCACCAACCAGTCCAACTAGCAGAAGGGTAATCAAACCGTAACCGATAGCCTGATCTGCTGAGAAGAAGGTTGTGAGGGCGCTGACGAGGGCAAAGAGGCTAGTGATGAAAAGGGCTGAGTCCATAATCATGAGTTTTGGATCATCATTTTCTTTTGGATGCTCTTTTTCATACTGCTCTTTGACAGTGAAGCTATGAGCCCAATGGGTTGGTGCACCGTAGAGGGAACGAGCAGTTGTACCCTTGGCTTGCTCCTCAAGGATTTGGGGAATAACTTCCTCAAAAATAGTCTTGATTTCAGCGTCAGTTTTCCCATCTTTGATGAATTGTTGGGTAGCGATGTGGACAAACTCTTGGTTTTTCTTTGTTAATTTTTGTAGATCAATCTGAGACATAGGAACTCCTCTTAGAACCATTTTTTATGGATGAGATAGAGAGTGAGCGAGACACTCATAGCAAAGGCAATAAAGACGATTAACCAGAAGGCATTTGGCTCGCCGTTTAGGGGGATTTCATTATCCTTAAAGTTCATCCCATAGGCAGAGAAGACCATGGTTGGGATGGACATGACAATGGTCACAAGGGCCAAGGTTTTCATGATGTTGTTCTGGTTGTTGGAAATGATAGAGGCAAAGGTCTCTGTCATAGAATGCAAGACGTTTCCATAAATATCTGCCATCTCGATGGCCTGTTGGGTTTCAATTAGGGTATCTTCAAGCAGGTCTTCGTCCTCAAGGTATTTCTTGATATTGCTGGTTGAGCTGGTCAATTTCTTAATCACACGCTCATTTGTTTTGAGAGAAGCCTTGAAATAGACGATGGTTTTTTCCAATTCCATGAGCTCAATCAATTCTTCATTACGAGTTGATTGATGCAGTTGACTTTCGATTTGCTCACTCTTACGGTCGATTGAACGAAGGGCTGTTAGGTAAAGCTCTGCATTGCGATAGAGAATCTGGAAGATAAAACGTGAACGCATGAAGGTGTAGAAATTACGCAAGCGACGGTTGATAAAGACATCGAGGACCGGTAGTGGTTCCAAACACGTAGTGATAATGGTTTCCTCGGTGATGATAATACCAAGCGGGATGGTGACGTAGTAGGTGCGGTTATTTCTTTCCTCTGTGACCGGCACGTCAACGATAATCAGGGTATACTCGTCTTCAATTGTAATACGAGACATTTCTTCCGCATCGAGCGGTGCTCGAAGGTCGGCGATATCGATATCGAAGGCGTTAGCGATTTCGAGTGATTCATTTTGAGTCGGATTGACGAGATTGATCCAAGTACCCGGTTCAAGCGTATCGATCTCTTTAAATTCAGTTGTTGTAGAGAGAAAAACTTGTTTCATATCCCTTATCCTTTCTCATTTTTCAGATTTTTTCACACCGTACTATTATACTATAAAATCAGCCTTTTGGGTAATAGAATCTCACTTTTTTTGGTATAATGGTAAGCAATAATGGACTAGAAAGAACAAAGATGCAAGATAAAATTGTCATTCATGGGGCGCGTGCCCATAATTTAAAAAATATTGATGTGGAGATTCCACGAGACAAGCTGGTTGTTGTGACTGGTTTGTCAGGTTCAGGGAAATCCAGCCTGGCCTTTGACACCCTCTATGCGGAGGGGCAACGTCGCTATGTGGAGAGTCTGTCAGCTTACGCTCGCCAGTTTTTGGGAAATATGGAGAAGCCGGATGTAGATGCTATTGATGGACTCAGCCCAGCTATTTCCATCGACCAAAAAACGACTAGCAAGAACCCTCGCTCGACCGTGGGAACGACGACTGAAATCAATGACTATCTGCGTCTCCTCTACGCACGTGTGGGGACGCCTTACTGTATCAATGGGCATGGGGCTATCAAGGCTTCTTCTGTGGAGCAAATTGTGGATAGGGTTTTGGAGTTGCCAGAACGCCAGCGCCTGCAAATCTTGGCCCCTGTCATCCGCAAGAAAAAAGGCCAACATAAGAGTGTTGTCGAGAAGGTTCAGAAAGATGGGTATGTCCGTGTCCGTGTGGATGGGGAAGTCTATGATGTGACCGAAGTGCCAGAGTTGTCTAAGAGCAAGCAACACAATATTGATGTCGTGGTTGACCGTATTGTCATCAAGGAGGGCATCCGTAGCCGTCTCTTTGATTCCATTGAGGCTGCCCTTCGTATTGCAGAAGGTTATGTCATTATCGATACTATGGACGACTCTGAGTTGCTCTTCTCTGAGCATTATGCTTGCCCAGTTTGTGGATTTACTGTCCCAGAGTTAGAGCCACGTCTCTTCTCATTCAATGCTCCTTTTGGTTCTTGTAGTGAGTGTGACGGCTTGGGCATCAAGCTGGAGGTGGATACTGATTTGATAGTGCCAGATGCCATCAAAAACTTACGTGAGGGAGCGCTGGCACCTTGGAATCCTATCTCATCCAACTACTATCCAAATATGCTAGAGCAGGCCATGACAGCCTTTGGAGTGGATATGGATAAGCCTTTTGAGGACTTGTCAGAAGAGGATAAGAACTTGATTCTCTATGGATCTGATGGTAAGGAATTCCATTTCCACTATGAGAATGAATTTGGTGGCGTGCGCGATATTGACATTCCTTTTGAGGGAGTTGTTAATAATATCAAGCGTCGTTATCACGAGACAAACAGCGATTACACTCGCACCCAGATGCGTCTCTACATGAATGAGCTGACCTGCGGAACTTGTCACGGCTATCGTCTCAATGATCAGGCCTTGTCTGTCCGTGTAGGTGGCGAGCAAGGGCCACATATCGGAGAAATTTCAGACCTGTCTATCGCGGACCACTTGGACTTGGTAAGCAAGTTGACTCTATCTGAAAATGAAGCCATCATTGCTCGTCCCATTCTCAAGGAAATCAAGGACCGCTTGACCTTCCTTAATAACGTGGGTCTAAACTATCTGACTCTGTCACGTTCAGCAGGAACTCTTTCAGGTGGGGAGAGCCAGCGTATTCGCTTGGCGACCCAGATTGGTTCCAACCTATCAGGTGTTCTCTATATTTTGGATGAGCCGTCAATCGGTCTTCACCAGAGGGATAATGACCGTCTGATTGCCAGTCTCAAAAAGATGCGTGACTTGGGCAATACTCTTATCGTGGTGGAACATGACGAAGATACCATGCGCGAGGCGGATTATCTGATTGACGTTGGTCCCGGTGCAGGTGTTTTTGGTGGGGAGATTGTTGCTGCAGGTACACCCAAACAGGTGGCTCGCAACAGCAAGTCTATCACAGGCCAGTACTTGTCAGGCAAACGTGCCATTCCAGTACCAGACGAGCGCCGTGTAGGAAATGGACGTTTTATCGAAGTGACAGGAGCGCGTGAGAACAACCTGCAAAATGTCACAGCTCGTTTCCCATTAGGAAAATTCATCGCGGTGACAGGGGTATCAGGTTCAGGGAAATCGACCTTAATCAACAGTATCCTCAAAAAAGCCATTGCCCAGAAGCTTAACCGCAATTCAGACAAGCCTGGCAAATTCAAGACCATTACCGGTATTGAGCATGTAGACCGCTTGATTGATATTGACCAGAGTCCGATTGGACGAACGCCGAGGTCTAACCCTGCTACCTATACAGGAGTTTTTGACGATATACGTGACCTTTTTGCCCAGACAAACGAGGCCAAGATTCGAGGCTACAAGAAGGGTCGTTTCAGTTTCAACGTCAAGGGAGGTCGTTGCGAAGCCTGCTCAGGTGACGGGATCATCAAGATTGAGATGCACTTCTTGCCAGATGTTTATGTGGCTTGTGAGGTCTGCCATGGAACCCGCTACAACAGTGAAACCCTAGAAGTCCACTACAAGGAAAAAAATATCTCGCAGGTCTTGGATATGACTGTCAACGATGCGGTGGAATTCTTCCAACATATTCCGAAAATTCAACGTAAACTTCAGACCATCAAGGATGTGGGACTGGGATATGTAACGCTAGGGCAACCAGCTACCACCCTTTCTGGAGGAGAAGCCCAGCGTATGAAGTTGGCTAGCGAACTTCACAAACGATCGACAGGAAAATCTTTCTACATTCTGGATGAGCCGACGACAGGTCTTCATACCGAGGATATCGCTCGCTTGCTCAAGGTTTTAGCTCGCTTTGTCGATGATGGCAATACAGTTCTTGTCATTGAGCACAATCTGGATGTTATTAAGACTGCAGACCATATTATTGACTTGGGTCCTGAGGGCGGTGTCGGCGGTGGAACTATCATCGCAACAGGAACTCCAGAAGAAGTAGCGGTCAATGAAGCCAGCTACACAGGACATTATTTGAAAGGAAAGTTACATCATGAATAAACGCGTACAAGCATTTCTAACTAAAATGCAAGAAAAAGAACTGGATGGTATCATCATCAACAATCTTAAAAACGTCTATTACTTGACTGGTTTTTGGGGTTCAAATGGAACAGTCTTCATCAGCCGTGACCGTCAGGTCTTGGTGACGGATTCTCGCTATATCATTGCAGCCAAGCAAGAAACCAGTGGCTTTGAGATTGTGGCTGACCGCGATGAATTAGCTGTCATTGCAGGAATTGTCAAGGACATGGGCTTGTCTCGTATCGGTTTTGAAGATGAGATTTCAGTCTCTTATTACCACCGTATGCAGGCAACCTTTGAAGGAATTGACTTGCTTCCACAGACTCAGTTTGTTGAAGGTCTTCGAATGATTAAGGATGAAGCGGAGATTGCAGCTATTCGCAAGGCTTGTTCTATCTCAGACCAAGCTTTCCGCGAGGCGCTTGACTTTATTAAGCCAGGAAAGACTGAAATTGAGATTGCCAACTTCCTTGACTTCCGTATGCGTGAGTTGGGAGCTTCAGGCCTATCATTTGATACTATTTTAGCAAGTGGCATCAACTCTTCGAAACCCCATGCCCATCCTATGCATAAACCAGTACAACTAGGAGAGGCTATCACCATGGATTTCGGCTGCCTCTATGAGCACTATGTCAGCGATATGACACGAACTATCTACTTGGGGCATGTCAGCGATGAGCAAGCAGAGATTTACAATACAGTTCTAAAAGCCAACCAAGCCTTGATTGACCAGGCTAAGGCAGGATTAGGTTTCCGAGACTTTGACAAAATCCCTCGTGATATTATTATCGAGGCGGGCTATGGCGACTACTTTACCCACGGTATTGGACACGGTATTGGACTGGATATCCATGAGGAACCATACTTTAGCCAGACTTCTACAGAAACTATTAAGGCGGGTATGGCCTTGACCGATGAACCAGGTATCTATATCGAAGGCAAATATGGAGTTCGTATCGAGGATGATATCTTGATTACAGAGACAGGTTGTGAATTGTTGACCCTAGCTCCAAAAGAGTTGATAGTTATTTAAGAGTTAAACAACTCAAATGATTGACTTTTAAATTTTAAAGGTTTATACTGAAAGACGAAAACGGTAGGTGAGGCTACCATAGGGATACGGATGACTACCGCAAAGCAGTGGAGACACTACTCGTTGGTCAACAGTCCTGGTCGCGAAGGCCAAGACTAAGCTCATTACATTGCCCTATGGAGTTAAAGCTTGAACGAAAAACAGATAATTAGTTTTTTAATCCTGCCATTTTATGGTGGGATTTTCTACTGTTTAAAACAAAGAAAGGAGATAAACGATGCAAATTGACGATCATCCGGAACCGCACATACACAGCCAATCGCTGATTTGTGTCGTTCTGCCCTTATAAAGTGATTGGTCTCTGTGTATGAAACACATCATTCATACAGATAGGAGAAACCAATGAAAACTACAAAAGAAAGATTAGCAACAGCTATTCATACATCTTTAAACGAAACTCTCTCTTTTTATAAGACAAGTCTAACAGGATTGACTGAGGAGCAGGTGGAGAAAAATCGTGACCTATATGGCGAAAATACCATCACAAAGGGTCAAGAAGACAGTATCCTCAAAAAGATTTACGAATCCATTATCAATCCTTTTACGATCATCTTACTGGTCATCGCCGTGATTTCCTTGGTGACCAATGTCTGGTTGGCAAAACCAGGTCAAGAGGATCCGACGACTTCTATTATCATCGTTGTCCTAGTCCTCATTTCTGGTGGCATACGCTTTGTCCAAGAACTCCGTAGTGATAAGGCTGCGACCAATCTATCAAAAATGATTGTCAACACAGCGACTGTCATTCGTCAAGGAGAAATCCAAGAAGTACCTATCGATGATTTGGTAGTGGGTGACGTGGTTAAATTAAGCGCTGGAGACATGATTCCAGCAGATCTTCTTTTATTTGAGTCGCGTGATTTCTTTGTACAACAGTCGGGCTTGACAGGTGAAAGTGAATCGGTTGAAAAATTGGCCTTGACCAAGGCAACAGTTCAACAATCTGATAGTCTGCTAGAAGCAGAAGCGCTCGCCTTTATGGGAACCAATGTCTTGTCTGGTAGTGCCAAGGCCGTGGTTTTAGCAGTTGGTGATGATACCATGATGGGAGCCATTGAGCAGACTTTGAACACCTATGACGAGCCTACTTCGTTTGAGCGGGAGATGAATAGTATTTCGTGGCTCTTGATTCGTTTGATGCTGGTTATGGTGCCCATCGTTTTCTTGTCCAATGGTTTAACAGATGGTGACTGGCTGGAAGCTGGCGTATTTGCTTTGAGTGTTGGTGTTGGATTGACACCTGAGATGCTTCCTATGATTATCACGGCCAGTCTAGCAAAAGGCTCCATCATTATGGCCAAGGAAAAAGTGGTTATCAAGAAACTCAATGCCATACAGGACTTAGGGGCGATTGATATTTTGTGTACAGATAAGACAGGAACTCTAACCCAAGACGAAATTGTCCTTGAATATCCCTTGGATATCCACGGACGCTTGGATTTGACCGTCTTGAGACGAGCTTATCTCAATTCTTATTTTCAAACGGGCTTGAAAAATTTGATGGACAGAGCCATCATCAAACGGACTGAAAAGGAAGCAAAAGAACACGCCCTCTTGCAAAATCTGGCTCAAACTTTTCAAAAAATAGATGAGCTTCCCTTTGATTTTGAACGTAGACGGATGAGTGTTATCGTTAAGGATGAACACGAAAAGGTTAGTTTGGTAACCAAGGGTGCCCTAGAGGAAATGTTGACGATTTCCAGTTATGCGGAATACCAAGGAGTGATTACTCCTTTGACAGATGTTATTAGAGAAGAAATTTTAGCAGAAGTCAGACAACTAAATCAACAAGGTTTGCGTGTCTTGGGAGTGGCCTATAAGTCAGGTTTGAGGGAAGGTCATGCCTATACAGTTGATGATGAAGGGGATATGATTCTAACTGGTTATTTAGCCTTCCTAGATCCTCCTAAACCATCTGCAGCACCAGCAATTAAGGCTCTG
Source organism: Streptococcus bovismuti (assembly GCF_042436615.2). GTDB lineage: Bacteria > Bacillota > Bacilli > Lactobacillales > Streptococcaceae > Streptococcus. The sequence goes on from NZ_JBHMFR020000005.1 coordinate 44,154, forward strand.
TTAGAACATGGAGTTCAAACAAAAATTTTGACGGGAGACAACGAAAAAGTTACCCAAGCAGTCTGTGAAAAGGTTGGTTTGGATATCAATCAGATGCTGTTAGGATCTGAAATTGATCAGATGAGTGATCAAGAATTGGCCCAAGCCGTAGAGGAGGTAACAGTCTTTGCCAAACTTTCACCTGACCAAAAAGCGAGGATTATTTTGCAATTTAAGGCTAATGGTCATGCTGTCGGCTATATGGGAGATGGGATCAATGATGCTCCTTCTATGAAAGTTGCAGATGTGGGAATTTCTGTTGATACAGCAGTAGATATTGCCAAAGAAACAGCTGATGTTATCCTACTTGATAAGGATCTCATGGTGCTTGAAAAAGGACTTGTTGAAGGGCGTAAGGTCTATGCCAATATGACTAAATATATCAAAATGACAGTGAGTTCTAATTTTGGAAATATCTTATCCCTATTGGTCTCTGGAATCTTTTTGCCATTTTTACCAATGGCACCAGTCCATTTGATTATCCTAAATCTAGTTTATGATTTGTCTTGTATTGCCTTGCCTTTTGACAAGGTGGATAAAGATTTTTTGAGAAATCCGCATACCTGGGAAGCCAAGTCTATCACACGTTTCATGGTTTGGATGGGGCCTATCTCTTCTGCCTTTGATATTTTGACCTTTATTTTGCTCTATTTTATCATTGTACCCATGACGACAGGTCAAGCCTATGTCCATGGAGCGGAGTCTGCCGTAGGATTTATTGTCTTGTTTCAGACAGGTTGGTTTATCGAGTCCATGTGGTCACAGACCATGGTTATCCATATGCTGCGTTCAGCTAAAATTCCCTTTTTACAAAGTCGTCCAGCTTGGCTAGTCCTTGTGACAACCTTATTGGCTGCAGCCTTTGTGACCTTCCTTCCCTACAGTCCACTAGCTAGCCTTCTCCATCTAACTCCTTTAAAATCGATTTATTTCATCTTTTTACTTTTCATCATTATTTTGTATATGATTAGCGTGACAATTGTGAAAAAAATCTATATCAAGAAATATCAAGAATGGCTGTAAATTTCATTTTGTCAAGAAAAAAGTACGAAAATGACGAAAAAAGTCAAAAAAATTTAAAAATAGGTCGCAAGTCGGATGTTTTTTATGGTATAATAGACTAAACTGATAGTAACATGTAGCGAAAGGGGTAGGTACATGATTAAAATTTATACAGTCTCAAGTTGTACTAGCTGTAAAAAAGCAAAAACCTGGCTCAATGCCCACCAGTTAAGTTATAAAGAACAAAATCTTGGTAAAGAAGGAATTACGCGAGAAGAATTACTGGATATTCTGACAAAAACAGATAACGGAATAGCCAGCATCGTTTCGTCTAAAAATCGCTATGCCAAAGCCCTTGGAGTGGATATTGAAGATTTGAGTGTCAATGAAGTCCTCAATCTGATTATGGAAACACCGAGAATTTTAAAGAGCCCAATTCTTGTGGATGAAAAACGCCTACAAGTTGGCTACAAGGAAGACGATATTCGTGCCTTCCTACCACGCTCTGTCCGTAATGTAGAAAATGCAGAAGCACGTTTGCGTGCAGCTCTATAAACATCAAGGCTGGGAGCAACTCCCAGTCTTATTCTATTTTAATTTCAAAAAGAAAGAAGAAAGAAATGAAAAAAATAGTTCTTGTTAGTCTAGCTTTCCTTTTTGTCCTGGTTGGTTGCGGACAGAAAAAAGAAACTGGACCAGCTACAAAAACAGAAAAGGATACGCTTCAGTCGGCATTGCCAGTTATTGAAAATGCCGAGAAGAATACAGTTGTGACCAAGACTTTGGTCTTGCCCAAGTCAGATGATGGCAGCCAGCAAACCCAAACCATTACATACAAGGACAAGACTTTTTTGAGCTTAACGATTCAACAAAAACGTCCAGTTTCTGATGAGTTGAAGACTTATATCGACCAACATGGAGTGGAAGAAACTCAAAAAGCTCTTCTGGAGGCAGAGGAGAAGGATGAGGCTATCATAGAAGCTCGTAAATTAGCAGGATTTAAGCTTGAAACTAAACTATTGAGTGCAACCGAACTTCAAACAACGACTAGTTTTGATTTTCAAGTTTTGGATGTCAAGAAGGCTTCTCAGTTAGAATATTTGAAGAACATTGGTTTAGAAAATCTCTTGAAGAATGAACCAAGCAAATATATTTCAGACAGATTGGCAAATGGCGCGACAGAACAATAGAAAATCCAAATAAATAGACTGCCTGAATTGTAGAACGTAAGGAATTATGCTATAATGGTACTATTCTAAGGAAAGAGGGTGTTAGAATGGGATTTACTGAAGAAACAGTACGTTTTAAATTGGACGATTCCAATAAAAAAGAAATTAGCGAAACTCTGACTGATGTTTATGCTTCGTTGAACGATAAGGGCTACAACCCGATTAACCAAATCGTAGGTTACGTATTGAGTGGAGACCCTGCCTACGTTCCTCGTTATAATAATGCACGAAATCAAATCCGTAAGTATGAGCGCGATGAAATCGTTGAAGAATTGGTCCGCTACTACCTTAAAGGACAAGGAGTCGATTTATAACCTATGAGAATTATGGGATTGGACGTCGGTTCAAAAACGGTAGGGGTGGCTATTAGCGATCCGCTTGGTTTTACAGCTCAAGGACTTGAAATCATCCAAATCAACGAGGAGCAAGGCCAATTTGGTTTTGACCGCGTTAAGGAGTTGGTTGATACTTACAAGGTGGAACGATTTGTAGTGGGCTTGCCTAAAAACATGAACAATACAAGCGGACCGCGCGTGGAAGCTAGTCAAGCCTACGGAGCAAAGTTAGAAGAGCTTTTTGGTTTACCAGTAGACTATCAGGATGAACGCTTGACAACAGTTGCCGCAGAGCGCATGTTGATTGAGCAAGCAGATATTAGCCGTAACAAGCGCAAGAAAGTCATTGATAAGTTAGCAGCTCAGCTGATTTTACAAAATTATTTAGATAGAAAATTTTAATACAAAGGAGAGGCTATGTCACACGATCATAACCACGACCACGAAGAACGTGAATTAATTACACTAGTAGATGAGCAAGGAAATGAAACCTTGTTTGAAATCCTTTTGACGATTGACGGAAAAGAAGAATTTGGTAAAAACTATGTTCTTCTAGTACCAGTTAACGCAGAAGAAGACGAAGACGGACAAGTTGAAATCCAAGCTTACTCATTCATCGAAAACGAAGATGGAACAGAAGGCGAATTGCAACCAATCCCAGAAGACTCAGAAGACGAATGGAATATGATTGAAGAAGTCTTCAACAGCTTTGTGGAGGAGTAAAAATATCCGGGGGATATTTTTACCCCAGTTCCTTTAAATAAGAGAGAACTGGTAAGTCCGGGGGACGTTTTTAGCCTGACGCTAAAAATAAAAACCGTCAGTAAATTCGGAGGATATTTTTACCCTAAGTTAATATTCATAGTAGCTAGTTATTAGCTAACCAGGTAAGAGGTTGGGACGAAAATCCTGGCCTCGTTTTTTGTTAGTCATCATGCTTTGATGCGGTAATTGATTGGACTTTTGTCAAGGAGATGTGTATGTTTGAAGTAGAAGAATGGCTCCATAGTCGGATTGGTTTGAATTTTCGATCAGGCTTGAGCCGAATGCAACAAGCGGTGGATTTGTTGGGAAATCCTGAGCAGTCTTACCCTATTATCCACGTAACGGGGACTAATGGGAAAGGCTCTACCATTGCTTTTATGAGGGAGTTATTTATGGGACATGGCAAAAAAGTTGCGACCTTTACCTCCCCTCATATCGTCTCTATCAATGATCGAATCTGCATTAATGGACAACCAATAGCTGACGCAGACTTCATCCGTTTGGCTGAGCAGGTCAAGGAGATGGAGAAAATGCTTCTGCAAACTCATGACCAGTTGTCCTTTTTTGAATTGCTGACCTTGATTGCTTTCCTCTATTTTAGGGAGCAAGAGGTGGATTTGATTTTACTAGAAGTGGGAATTGGTGGCTTGCTTGACACGACCAATGTGGTAACTGGAGAGATTGCTGTCATCACTTCCATCGGGTTCGATCATCAAGAAACCTTGGGTGATAGTCTAGAAGCAATTGCAGAGCAGAAAGCTGGTATTTTCAAGGCTGGTAAAAAGGCAGTGATTGCTAAGCTGGCTCCAGACGCTAGGCTTGTCTGTCAGCAAAAAGCCGACTCTTTAGCTGTTGATCTTTATCAGGCAAGTCAAGATTTTTCAATGCTGAATGGTGATTTTTCAAGTTCTTTGGGAACTTTTTCGCAGTTAAAAATAGGATTGGAAGGAGCTTATCAGCAGGAAAATGCGGCCTTGGCGCTACAAACATTTCTTCTCTTTATGAGAGAAGGAAAGGAATCTGTTGATGAGCAGGTTGTAAGACAGGCTTTGGAGAAGACCCATTGGGCTGGTCGCTTGGAGCGTATTCGCCCACAGATTTACTTGGATGGTGCTCATAACCTCCCTGCCTTGACTCGCTTGGTTGAATTTATCAAAGAAAAAGAGCAGGAAGGCTATCGTCCTCAAATCCTATTTGGAGCCTTGAAACGTAAGGATTATCAGGGGATGTTGGCTTATCTGACTGAGAATTTGCCTCCGGTGGAACTCAAGGTGACTGGCTTTGACTATCAAGATTCTCTGGACGAGACAGATGTAACAGGTTACCATGTAATTCCCTCTTACCGAGAATTTATCAGCAGTTTTGAAGAAAGAGCCGATACCAAGGACTTGTTATTCATTACAGGGTCTCTCTATTTTATCTCAGAAGTACGGAGCCACATACTGGAACGTGAGCAGATAAATTGACCACTTTTTTGAACTTGTTATACTAGGGGAATTGCTGGTTAGAGAAAATTTCTCTAAATTGGTAGCAGAAAGGAAATTCACCATGAAATTAAAAAGATTCACACTTTCTCTTGCTTCTCTAGCAAGTCTTAGTCTCTTAGTTGCTTGTTCACAAAGAGCTCAACAGATTCAACAGCCAGCAGCTCAACCGCAAATACAACAAACTCAGCAATTACAACCTGCTGCTTCATCTTCTACAGAAAATACAAACCAGGCAGCAACAAGTTCTTCACAAAATGTGCCTGAGGCTCAACCAACTGATATTGATGGAACTTATACCGGTCAGGACGAAGGAGAACGTATCACTTTAGTGGTCACTGGAATAACTGGTACTTGGACTCGGGTTGAAACTGATGGGGAACAAGAAATCAAGCAGGTTAGCTTAAATGCCACTAATCAACGCATGGTTATTGGGGATAATGTCAAGATTTATGCAATCAATGGCAGTCAGATGATTATTGATGATATGGATAGAGAAGCGTTTGATCGCATCGTTTTATCAAAATAGACTAGAAGGAGACTGGAATTTTCGGTCTCTTTTGCTTTTGCTCAGAAAAATGATTATAAATACTTGCCTTCTACCGAATACCTGCGTTATACTAGTATTAATTACCTGTTTTTAGCATTCAAAATATCAAGGAGGGGATATGAAATATAGAAAATTTCAATTATTGATGTCCAAGTATGGCTTTAGTCTTTCGATTATGCTACTTGAATTTTCTCTTGTTTTTGGTCTCTTTCTTTACTTAGGGCGTATGGCTCCTATTCTATGGGTAATTGTCTTAATTTTTATGAGTATGGCGACTATTGTCGCAATTGTCAATCGTTCAATGACACCTGATAGTAAAGTGATGTGGTTAGTGGTGACTTTTGTTCCTGTCATTGGCCCCTTGCTCTATCTGATGTTTGGTGAAAGACGATTATCCAAAAAAGAAATCAAGCAGTTGGAAAAACTTGGTTCTATGCATTTTCGGGAAGATAACAGTAAAGCTCTCCGGCAGAAATTGAAGGAAGATGATAAGGCAGCTTACGGAGTTATCAAATCTTTGTTGAGTATGGATAGCAATACCGATGTCTATGATCGAACAGATTCGCATTTCTTTTCTTCGGGTGAAAGCATGTGGCAACATATGTTGGAAGACCTCAAGAAAGCTGAGAAATTTATCTTTCTAGAGTACTATATTGTCGAAGAAGGTCTGATGTGGAATAGCATACTAGATATACTAGAGCAAAAGGCAGCTCAGGGTGTAGAGATCAAGATGCTCTATGATGATATCGGCTGTATGGCGACTTTACCCGGAGACTACACTATTCAGCTTCGTAGTCGAGGAGTTGAAGCCCATAAGTTTAACAAGGTGATTCCTCGTTTGACGGTGGCTTACAACAATCGGGACCATCGTAAAATCCTTGTCATAGATGGCCAGGTAGCTTATACAGGAGGGATTAACTTAGCCGATGAGTACATCAATCATGTAGAACGTTTTGGCTATTGGAAGGATAGTGGAATTCGCATAGATGGCCCTGGTGTCAAGGCTCTAACCCGTCTTTTTTTGATGACTTGGTACATCAATCGTGGGGAAATCAGCGATTTTGACCAGTATCACCTGGAAAATCAGCCTTGTTCTGGCCAAGGGCTCTGCATTCCTTACGGTAGTGGACCCAAGCCCATCTTCCGTACTCAAGTAGGGAAAAAAGTTTATCAAAGTTTAATTAATCAGGCTACTGATTCAGTCTATATCACAACACCCTATTTGATTATTGACTATGATTTAACTGAGAGTATTAAAAATGCAGCCATGAGGGGTGTTGATGTCCGCATCGTGACTCCTTTCATTCCGGATAAAAAATTAATCCAGCTCATAACAAGAGGAGCCTATCCGGATCTTTTGTCAGCAGGAGTCAGGATTTTTGAGTATAGTCCAGGCTTTATCCACAGTAAACAAATCCTAGTGGACAAGGACTTTGCTGCAGTTGGAACGATTAATTTAGATTATAGAAGTTTGCTTCATCACTATGAAGATGCAGTTTTGCTATATAAAACGGCATCAATCACAGAGATTCAAAAAGATTTTCAGGAGATTTTTTCAGTATCTCAAGAAATTTTCCCTCATACGATAAAAAATAGCTGGTATCAAAAATTGATTAAGGAAATTGCCCAGTTATTCGCCCCTATCTTATAAGAAATCTAGGACTTAGGAAATGACTGAGTCCTCTTTTTCTTGCTTTTTACGAATAAGAAGATATAGGAGGAACGATGCTGACTCAGAAAGAATTGGATTATATCATAACATTTAAACAGACGCATTTACACCGATTTCGGGAAATTGAAACCTTTGTGAAACTATGCAAAAAATCACTCAAACACCCATCGCAAGCTGACAATTTTAGGTCTTTTTGATATACTAAGACAGATAAATTGAATAGGAGAAACGACATGGCTGTATATGGCAGAATCGAAGAAGTATCCGAAACGATACAGAGTAATGAAATTGAAAATAGATTGGATAGGAACCTTGAATCTCATGTAGAGAAAGAAGAACAGGTAGCTTTCCCGTTTTTCAGACTCATCATTGGAAGTACGATTGCAACGGTTTTTTCTGTGGTGATACCTTTACTTTTAGATATGGTAAGTCCTTCTCAGGCTCAGGATTTGTATATAGGGTGGGCTTTACATCAGGGAGGACAGCTCTACAGTAGCTATTATGCTAGTCACGGTCTTATTTATTACTTGCTACTTTATATTACCCAAGGAGGTATCCTTTTTGCCTTGGTAGAATGGCTAGCTCTCTTAGGAGGAGGTTATTTCCTCTTTTCTTCGACAGAGTATTTGACGGGACAAAGGGAACAAGCCAAGCAACTCCTAACCATATTTTATATTTTGGTATCTGGTCTCGGTTTTGGAGGAGGATATGCAACAATTGTAGCTTTGCCATTTCTGTTTGCAGGATTTTCGTTCATAGCAGCTTATCTATCAAATCCTAACCATGACAAGGGGTTTCTACGTTTGGGGATTTTCTTGGCCCTATCATTTTTCATAGAGCCTCTTACAAGTCTTCTCTTTATTGCAGTAGTAACGATCGGTTTATTTGTCTTTAATGTTGGGCATGGTCGCCTTGCTCATGGAGTTTATCAGTTTTTTGCAGCAGCACTTGGCTTTTCTCTCATCTTTTACCCAGTAGGATATTATGTTCTTGCTTCAGGTGGTTTTGGAGAAGCTCTAGGAAGTCTTTTATATCCGATTGATTCCCTTCAGGTCTTTACCAATCCTCAACTAATGGATAATGTTGTATTCTATGGTTTGTTGACCTTTGGTTTAGGAGCTATCTTCCTTGTTTTTCTAGGTTTGTTCCAATCAAAGGCATCAAGATTATATGTTATTTCAGTACCAGCTAGTTTTGCTTTCTTATTTGTATTAGCCTTGTTGCTTTTTTCTCAAGAACCTCTTCACGGTTCGCGTTTGATTCTAATCCTTCCATTTTTACTCCTTCTTTTGATGACCAGTATTCGTTGGAAACATTCAGCTAGAGGAGCTCGTCGTCGGAGAAGAGAAGATGTTCCTACATTATGGAAAAAATTCATGAAGGGAAATCTCTACCTACCTATCCTAGTGGTGGTTTATCTGATTGCTATTCCTTTTGTGGCTCGTTTTGTCTTGCATCCAGCTTCTTATAGAGAACAACATCAAGTGGTAGATAGAGTCAAACAAGAGACGAGTGATGGTGACCAAATCTATATTTGGGATTCACATGTTCAGATGTATAAAGAAAGCCAGCGTTTGTCTGGATCCATGTTCCCATCACCTCTTCTTTACACGAGTACAGAAGAGAATAAAACTAGTTTAATCAATGACTTGAAAGAAAACAAACCTAAGGTGATTGTGGTGAATGATAAGGTAGCAGTCTGGTCTGAAGTGGAAACAATTTTGAAAGAAAATTACCAACAAGTAAAGACTGATTACTCAGAGTTTAAAGTCTATAAAATTAAATAACGAAATCAATATCTTGTGTATTTTTAAAAATTTTAGGATTTTTAACACAAGATATTGATTTTTCTTTTTAGAGTGGTATAATACTTTTTAGAAAGAACATTTTAGAAAAGAGCATGCATATGATTGCACTAGAAGAAAAAATTACAATTTTGCCAACTCTCTTCGTTGAAAAACGAGATGGGAGACGTGTTGTATTTGATGTGGACAAGATTGACAAGGCTCTCCACAAGGCGGCTGACAAGGTTATGGATGTGACACCCCTGGTCGAAAAACGCCTCGATGCTCTGACCGAGCGAATTGTCACAGAAATTCATAGTCGCTTTCCACAGGGGGTTAAGATTTACGAAATTCAAAATATCGTAGAACATGAACTCCTTGAAGCCAAAGAATATGCGCTAGCTGAGGAGTATATTACTTATCGGACACAAAGGGATTTTGAGCGTTCAAAAGCGACAGATATCAACTTTAGCATCCATAAACTTCTCAACAAAGACCAGGCCGTTGTCAATGAAAATGCTAATAAAGACAGCGATGTCTTTAATACCCAGCGTGATTTGACAGCAGGGATTGTTGGGAAATCAATCGGACTGCAAATGCTTCCTAAGCATGTAGCCAATGCCCATCAAAAAGGGGATATCCACTATCACGATTTGGACTACAGTCCTTATACACCTATGACCAACTGCTGTTTGATTGATTTCAAGGGGATGTTGGAGAATGGTTTTAAGATTGGAAATGCAGAGGTAGAAAGTCCCAAGTCTATCCAGACTGCGACAGCTCAGATTTCTCAAATTATCGCCAACGTTGCTTCTAGCCAGTACGGTGGCTGTTCAGCTGACCGTATCGATGAAGTTTTGGCGCCTTATGCAGAGAAGAATTACCAAAAACACCTCAAGGATGCGGAAGAATGGGTCTTACCTGACAAACGGGAAGATTACGCTTGGAAGAAAACCCAAAAAGATATCTATGATGCCATGCAATCTCTCGAGTATGAAATCAACACTCTCTTCACTTCAAATGGACAAACACCTTTCACTTCGCTAGGTTTTGGTCTAGGAACCAATCGTTTTGAGCGTGAAATTCAAAAAGCTATCTTAAACATTCGCATTAAGGGCCTCGGTTCAGAACATCGTACGGCTATCTTTCCTAAACTTATTTTCACGCTTAAAAGAGGCCTTAACTTAGAGGAAGGAACTCCAAACTATGACATCAAGCAGTTAGCCCTCGAGTGTGCAACCAAGCGGATGTACCCAGACGTCTTGTCTTACGATAAGATTGTTGAGTTGACAGGTTCTTTCAAGGTTCCTATGGGCTGCCGTTCGTTTCTTCAAGGGTGGAAGGATGAAAATGGTGTAGAAGTCAATTCAGGCCGTATGAATCTGGGTGTTGTGACGGTTAACCTCCCTCGTATTGCTCTTGAGTCTGAGGGCGACATGAATAAGTTCTGGGAAATCTTCAACGAGCGGATGAATATCGCTGAAGATGCTCTTGTTTATCGTGTCGAACGCGCTAAAGAGGCGACACCAGCGAATGCTCCTATCCTTTATCAGTACGGTGCTTTTGGCCATCGTCTAGGTAAAGAAGAAAATGTTGACCAGCTCTTTAAGAATCGTCGGGCAACAGTTTCGTTAGGCTATATCGGTTTGTACGAAGTAGCGACTGTTTTCTTTGGTAACAGCTGGGAAAGTAATCCAGATGCTAAGGAATTCACGCTGGATATCATTCGTGATATGAAACGCCGTGTAGAAGAGTGGTCTGACCAATATGGCTATCATTTCTCTATCTACTCAACACCATCTGAAAGTTTGACAGATCGTTTCTGCCGACTAGATACAGAGAAGTTTGGTTCTATTCCTGATATTACAGATAAGGAATACTACACCAACTCTTTCCACTACGATGTTCGTAAAAATCCAACACCGTTTGAAAAATTAGACTTTGAGAAAATCTATCCAGAAGCAGGTGCGTCAGGTGGTTTCATCCATTATTGTGAGTATCCAGTCCTTCAGCAAAATCCAAAGGCCTTGGAAGCTGTCTGGGACTATGCCTATGACCGTGTCGGCTATCTAGGGACCAATACACCAATTGACCGTTGCTACAAGTGTGACTTTGAAGGGGATTTTGAACCAACTGAGAGAGGATTTGCTTGTCCAAACTGTGGAAATAGCGACCCTAAAACAGTAGACGTTGTTAAACGGACTTGTGGTTATCTTGGCAATCCTCAAGCCAGACCTATGGTCAATGGGCGTCACAAGGAAATCGCAGCGCGTGTCAAACATATGAATGGTTCAACGATTAAAATAGCTGGGCATCAAGTAACAAATTAGAAAGAAATGAAATGGGAAAATATCAATTAGACGATAAGGGTCGCGCACAAGTGACCCGTTATCACGAGAAACACTCTAAAGGTGGAGCTGGTAAGAAAGAGCGTCTACTCAATCTCAGAGAACAATTTTTAAACAAGAATAAGAAAAAATAAAAGTGAGAGTCAGCTCTCGCTTTTCTCATAGTGGGAGGTAAGTATGAAATTACGCAGACCAAGATTGTCAGATAAAGAGACAGTTTTAGAGATGATGGCAGAGTTTAAAAGGTCCCAGTCACCTCACGACGGTGGTTTCTGGGATACAGAGAACTTTGTGTATGAAGAATGGTTGGAAACAAATATGCAAAAAGAAATGGGAATAAACTTGCATGAAAATCGTGTTCCTTCTATTCAATTTGTATCATTTGATGATGTAGGTCATGCTCTAGGATTTTTGAATCTGCGATTGAGCCTGAATGAGGATTTACTGAATTATGCTGGCCACATTGGCTACTCCATTCGTCCATCAGAAAGAGGTAAAGGTTATGCTAAGGAAACTCTCCGTCAGGGCTTGCAAGTTGCTAAGGAAAAGAACATTAAACGAGCTTTAGTGACTTGTAGCACAGAAAATCCAGCAAGCCGAGCTGTTATCTTAGCTAATGGTGGGGAGTTGGAGGATGTTCGAAACGGAACGGAGCGCTATTGGATAGACTTGGAGTAGACAGCATGACATGGAATACACCAAAACCTGGTGAATGGAAAAGCGAGGAGCTTAGTAAAGGGCGGATTATTGATTACAAGGCCTTTAACTTTGTCGATGGAGAAGGCGTGCGCAACTCCCTCTATGTCGCAGGCTGTATGTTCCACTGCGAGGGATGCTATAATGTTGCGACTTGGTCTTTCAATGCAGGCATTCCTTATACAGCAGAGTTAGAAGAACAGATTATGGCAGATCTTGCCCAGCACTATGTTCAAGGCTTGACCTTACTGGGAGGGGAGCCATTCCTCAATACGGGCATTCTCTTGCCTCTCGTTAAACGCATTCGAAAGGAATTGCCAGAAAAAGATATCTGGTCCTGGACGGGCTACACTTGGGAAGAAATGATGCTGGAGACTCCAGACAAATTGGAACTCTTATCACTGATTGATATTCTTGTTGATGGAAGATACGATCGAACTAAAAGAAATCTCATGCTTCAGTTCCGAGGTTCGTCCAATCAACGAATTATCGATGTGCAAAAATCCCTCCAAAGTGGGCAAGTAGTGATTTGGGACAAACTCAATGACGGAAAAGAAAGCTATGAACAGGTGAAGAGAGGATGAAGAAAAACGACTTAATAGACCAACTAGTCTCAGAGATCGAAACGGGGAAAGTCAGGACACTGGGAATATACGGCCATGGAGCTTCAGGTAAATCAACCTTTGCACAGGAATTGTACCAATCCTTAGATTCTACTACAGTAAATTTGCTAGAGACAGATCCTTATATCACCTCAGGCCGTAATATGGTAGTACCAAAGGACGCGCCAAATCAAAAGTTGACAGCCTGTTTGCCAGTGGCGCATGAACTGGCGAGTTTGCAGAGAGATATCCTCGCCTTACAGGCGGGTATGGATCTCTTAACAATTGAAGAACCTTGGAAGGCTAGCGAGGTCTTGTATGGAGCAAAACCAATTCTGATAGTCGAAGGGATGTCTGTGGGCTTTCTACCCAAGGAACTCTTTGATAAAACCATTTGTTTCTACACAGATGAGGAGACTGAATTAAAGAGGCGTCTAGCTCGAGATACGACTGTAAGAAATAGCGATGCATCCTTTATATTAGCTAGTCATCAGATGAGACGGGAGCAGTATCTGCGATACTATAAAGAAACCGAGTCAATGGTGGACATCTTAGTGGATCAATCAGAAGATAAATTTGATGTCAAGAGAACCCAATTTATTTTATATAGAAGAAAATTCCTAGTTTTAAAAAGAAAAAATAGGAAAACAGTTTCATTGTAAAAAAACGAAAAAACAGCAACAAATCCCTTGCAATCGCAGGGGCTTTGTGTTATTCTATTATGGTGCTGTAAATTACAGCCTTAGCTTTGATGCAAGAGGTTGCGACACGCTCGGTTGCATTGCCACGCAACGCCGCGTCGGTTTTCTTGTGGAGCTAGCCTATTATCTTAAATAGACGAAAAGGAGAAAAAGATGGCAAACAAAAAAATCCGTATCCGTTTGAAAGCTTACGAACACCGTACGCTTGACACAGCGGCTGCAAAAATCGTAGAATCAGCTACTCGTACAGGTGCACAAGTTGCGGGTCCAATCCCACTTCCAACTGAACGTAGCCTCTACACAATCATTCGTGCGACTCACAAATACAAAGACTCTCGCGAACAATTTGAAATGCGTACACACAAACGTTTGATCGATATCGTTAACCCAACTCAAAAAACAGTTGATGCTTTGATGAAATTGGATCTTCCAAGTGGTGTAAACGTAGAAATCAAACTTTAATCTAAAGCTTGATATCTTGAGCATAAAAAACGCTCGTTAAAAACTTTTTGAATAAAAATATAGAAAAGGAACTATTTTCTCATGACAAAAGGAATCTTAGGGAAAAAAGTGGGAATGACTCAAATCTTCACTGAAGCTGGCGAATTGATCCCTGTAACAGTTATTGAAGCAACTCCAAACGTTGTTCTTCAAGTTAAAACTGTTGAAACAGACGGATACAACGCTATCCAAGTTGGTTTTGATGACAAACGCGAAGTATTGAGCAACAAACCTGCTAAAGGACATGTAGCGAAAGCTAACACGGCTCCTAAGCGCTTCATTCGTGAATTCAAAAACGTTGAAGGCTTGGAAGTTGGTGCTGAAATCACAGTTGAAACATTCGCAGCTGGAGACGTTGTTGACGTAACTGGTACTTCTAAAGGTAAAGGTTTCCAAGGTGTTATCAAGCGCCACGGACAATCACGTGGACCAATGGCTCACGGTTCTCGTTACCACCGTCGTCCAGGTTCTATGGGACCTGTTGCACCTAACCGCGTATTCAAAGGTAAAAACCTTGCAGGACGTATGGGTGGCGACCGTGTAACAATTCAAAACCTTGAAGTTGTACAAGTTGTTCCAGAAAAGAACGTTATCCTTATCAAAGGTAACGTACCAGGTGCTAAGAAATCTCTTATCACTATCAAGTCAGCAGTTAAAGCTGGTAAATAATAAGGAAAGGGGAATACAGTCAAAATGGCAAATGTAACATTATTCGACCAAACTGGTAAACAAGCGGGCGAAGTTGTTCTTAACGATGCAATCTTTGGTATCGAACCAAACCAATCTGTTGTGTTTGATGTGATCATCAGCCAACGTGCTAGCCTTCGTCAAGGAACTCACGCAGTTAAAAACCGCTCAGCTGTTTCAGGTGGCGGACGCAAACCATGGCGTCAAAAAGGAACTGGACGTGCTCGTCAAGGTTCTATCCGCTCTCCACAATGGCGTGGTGGTGGAATCGTCTTCGGACCAACTCCACGTAGCTATGCGTACAAACTTCCTCAAAAAGTTCGTCGCCTTGCACTTAAATCTGTTTACTCAGAAAAAGTTGCTGAAAATAAATTTGTAGCCGTTGATTCTCTTGAATTTACAGCTCCAAAAACTGCTGAATTTGCAAAAGTTCTTGCAGCTTTGAGCATCGATTCTAAAGTCCTTGTTATTCTTGAAGAAGGAAATGAATTCGCAGCTCTCTCAGCTCGTAACCTTCCAAACGTGAAAGTTGCGACTGCTACAACTGCAAGTGTTCTTGACATCGCAAATAGTGACAAACTTCTTGTTACTCAAGCAGCTATCTCTAAAATCGAGGAGGTTCTTGCATAATGAATTTGTATGATGTTATCAAAAAACCTGTAATCACTGAAAGCTCAATGGCTCAACTTGAAGCAGGAAAATATGTATTTGAAGTTGACACTCGTGCACACAAACTTTTGATCAAGCAAGCTGTTGAAGCTGCTTTCGAAGGTGTTAAAGTTGCCAACGTTAACACAATCAACGTAAAACCAAAAGCTAAACGTGTTGGACGTTACACTGGTTTTACTAACAAAACTAAAAAAGCTATCATCACACTTACAGCTGATTCTAAAGCAATCGAGTTGTTTGCTGCTGAAGCTGAATAATCTAAGGAGGAAATATCGTGGGAATTCGTGTTTATAAACCAACAACAAACGGTCGCCGTAATATGACTTCTTTGGATTTCGCTGAAATCACAACAAGCACTCCTGAAAAATCATTGCTTGTTGCATTGAAGAGCAAGGCTGGTCGTAACAACAACGGTCGTATCACAGTTCGTCACCAAGGTGGTGGACACAAACGTTTCTACCGTTTGGTTGACTTCAAACGTAACAAAGACAACGTTGAAGCAGTTGTTAAAACAATTGAGTACGATCCAAACCGTTCTGCAAACATCGCTCTTGTACACTACACTGACGGTGTGAAAGCGTACATCATCGCTCCAAAAGGTCTTGAAGTTGGTCAACGTATCGTTTCAGGTCCAGAAGCAGATATCAAAGTCGGAAACGCTCTTCCACTTGCTAACATTCCAGTTGGTACTTTGATCCACAACATCGAGTTGAAACCAGGTCGTGGTGGTGAATTGGTACGTGCTGCTGGAGCATCTGCTCAAGTATTGGGTTCTGAAGGTAAATACGTTCTTGTTCGTCTTCAATCAGGTGAAGTTCGTATGATTCTTGGAACTTGTCGTGCTACAGTTGGTGTTGTCGGAAACGAACAACATGGACTTGTAAACCTTGGTAAAGCAGGACGTAGCCGTTGGAAAGGTATCCGCCCAACAGTTCGTGGTTCTGTAATGAACCCTAACGATCACCCACACGGTGGTGGTGAAGGTAAAGCACCAGTTGGTCGTAAAGCACCATCTACTCCATGGGGCAAACCTGCTCTTGGTCTTAAAACTCGTAACAAGAAAGCGAAATCTGACAAACTTATCGTTCGTCGTCGCAACGAGAAATAATATTAAACTAGTCGCTTAAGCAACTAGTAAATCCGCCAGCTCGGTAGCGCTGCTTGTGAGCGCAAGCCGCTGTGGTACAACATTTAAAGGAGAAAATATAAAAATGGGACGCAGTCTTAAAAAAGGACCTTTCGTCGATGAGCATTTGATGAAAAAAGTTGAAGCTCAAGCTAACGACGAAAAGAAAAAAGTTATTAAAACTTGGTCACGTCGTTCAACGATCTTCCCAAGTTTCATTGGTTACACTATCGCAGTTTATGACGGACGTAAACACGTACCTGTTTACATCCAAGAAGACATGGTAGGTCACAAACTTGGTGAATTTGCACCAACTCGTACTTACAAAGGTCACGCTGCAGACGACAAGAAAACACGTAGAAAATAAGGAGAACATAAATGGCAGAAATTACTTCAGCTAAAGCAATGGCTCGTACAGTACGTGTTTCACCTCGTAAATCACGTCTTGTTCTTGATAACATCCGTGGTAAAAGCGTAGCCGATGCAATCGCAATCTTGACATTCACTCCAAACAAAGCTGCTGAAATCATCTTGAAAGTTTTGAACTCAGCTGTAGCTAACGCTGAAAACAACTTTGGTTTGGATAAAGCTAACTTGGTAGTATCTGAAGCATTCGCAAACGAAGGACCAACTATGAAACGTTTCCGTCCACGTGCGAAAGGTTCAGCTTCGCCAATCAACAAACGTACAGCTCACATCACTGTAGCTGTTGCAGAAAAATAAGGAGGTAAAATCGTGGGTCAAAAAGTACATCCAATTGGTATGCGTGTCGGCATCATCCGTGATTGGGATGCCAAATGGTATGCTGAAAAAGAATACGCGGATTACCTTCATGAAGATCTTGCAATCCGTAAATTCGTTCAAAAAGAACTTGCTGACGCAGCAGTTTCAACTATCGAAATCGAACGCGCAGTAAACAAAGTTAACGTTTCACTTCACACTGCTAAACCAGGTATGGTAATCGGTAAAGGTGGTGCTAACGTTGATGCACTCCGTGCAAAACTTAACAAATTGACTGGAAAACAAGTACACATCAACATCATCGAAATCAAACAACCTGATTTGGATGCTCACCTTGTAGGTGAAGGTATTGCTCGTCAATTGGAGCAACGTGTTGCTTTCCGTCGTGCACAAAAACAAGCAATCCAACGTGCAATGCGTGCTGGAGCTAAAGGAATCAAAACTCAAGTATCAGGTCGTTTGAACGGTGCAGATATCGCCCGTGCTGAAGGATACTCTGAAGGAACTGTTCCACTTCACACACTTCGTGCAGATATCGATTACGCTTGGGAAGAAGCAGATACTACATACGGTAAACTTGGTGTTAAAGTATGGATCTACCGTGGTGAAGTTCTTCCAGCTCGCAAAAACACTAAAGGAGGTAAATAACCAATGTTAGTACCTAAACGTGTTAAACACCGTCGTGAATTCCGTGGAAAAATGCGCGGTGAAGCAAAAGGTGGAAAAGAAGTAGCATTCGGTGAATACGGTCTTCAAGCTACAACTAGCCACTGGATCACTAACCGCCAAATCGAAGCTGCTCGTATCGCCATGACTCGTTACATGAAACGTGGTGGTAAAGTTTGGATTAAAATCTTCCCACACAAATCATACACTGCTAAAGCTATCGGTGTGCGTATGGGATCTGGTAAAGGGGCACCTGAAGGTTGGGTAGCACCAGTTAAACGTGGTAAAGTGATGTTCGAAATCGCTGGTGTATCTGAAGAGATCGCTCGCGAAGCGCTTCGTCTTGCTAGCCACAAATTGCCAGTTAAATGTAAATTCGTAAAACGTGAAGCAGAATAAGGAGAAGGCATGAAACTTAATGAAGTAAAAGAATTTGTTAAAGAACTTCGTGGTCTTTCTCAAGAAGAACTCGCGAAGCGCGAAAACGAATTGAAAAAAGAATTGTTTGAACTTCGTTTCCAAGCTGCTACTGGTCAATTGGAACAAACAGCTCGCTTGAAAGAAGTTAAAAAACAAATCGCTCGTATCAAAACAGTTCAATCTGAAGCGAAATAATAGACTAGGGAAGGAGAAATTTCAATGGAACGCAATAATCGTAAAGTTCTTGTTGGACGTGTTGTATCTGACAAAATGGACAAGACAATCACAGTTGTAGTTGAAACAAAACGTAACCACCCAGTCTATGGTAAACGTATTAACTACTCTAAAAAATACAAAGCTCATGATGAAAACAATGTTGCCAAAGAAGGCGATATCGTACGTATCATGGAAACTCGCCCGCTTTCAGCTACAAAACGTTTCCGTCTTGTAGAAGTTGTTGAAGAAGCGGTCATCATCTAATCAAACCTGAAAGGAGAAAACTGAAATGATTCAAACAGAAACTCGTTTGAAAGTCGCAGACAACAGCGGTGCTCGCGAAATCTTGACTATCAAAGTTCTTGGTGGTTCAGGACGTAAATTTGCAAACATCGGTGATGTTATCGTGGCATCTGTAAAACAAGCTACTCCTGGTGGTGCGGTTAAAAAAGGTGACGTTGTTAAAGCAGTTATCGTTCGTACTAAATCAGGTGCTCGTCGTGCTGATGGTTCATACATCAAATTTGACGAAAACGCAGCAGTTATCATCCGTGAAGACAAAACTCCTCGCGGAACACGGATCTTTGGCCCAGTTGCACGTGAATTGCGTGAAGGTGGCTTCATGAAGATCGTGTCACTTGCTCCAGAAGTACTTTAATTTTTAGAAACAAACTAGTCCCCTGGATTTACCTCCAGGGTGCCCTTATGGGCGTAAGAAAAATCAAGGAGAAACCTAATGTTTGTAAAAAAAGGCGACAAAGTTCGCGTAATCGCTGGTAAAGATAAGGGAACAGAAGCTGTTGTCCTTACTGCCCTTCCAAAAGTAAACAAAGTTATCGTTGAAGGTGTTAACGTCGTTAAGAAACACCAACGTCCAACTAACGAGCTTCCTCAAGGTGGGATCATCGAAAAAGAAGCAGCTATCCACGTATCAAACGTTCAAGTTTTGGACAAAAATGGTGTAGCTGGTCGTGTTGGTTACAAATTTGTAGACGGTAAAAAAGTTCGCTACAACAAAAAATCAGGCGAAGTGCTTGATTAATCACGAAGGAAAGGAGAAGTATAATGGCAAATCGTTTAAAAGAAAAATATCTTAATGAAGTAGTTCCTGCTTTGACAGAACAATTCAACTACTCATCAGTGATGGCTGTGCCTAAAGTAGATAAGATCGTTTTGAACATGGGTGTTGGTGAAGCTGTATCAAACGCTAAAAGCCTTGAAAAAGCTGCTGAAGAATTGGCACTTATCTCAGGTCAAAAACCACTTATCACTAAAGCTAAAAAATCAATCGCCGGCTTCCGTCTTCGTGAAGGTGTTGCGATCGGTGCAAAAGTTACCCTTCGTGGTGAACGTATGTACGAATTCTTGGATAAATTGGTTTCAGTTTCACTTCCACGTGTACGTGACTTCCACGGTGTTCCAACAAAATCATTTGATGGACGCGGAAACTACACACTTGGTGTGAAAGAACAATTGATCTTCCCAGAAATCAACTTCGATGACGTTGACAAAACTCGTGGTCTTGACATCGTTATCGTAACAACTGCTAACACTGACGAAGAGTCACGTGCATTGCTTACAGGCCTTGGAATGCCTTTTGCAAAATAATATAGGAGGTAAATCTAATGGCTAAAAAATCAATGATTGCTAAGAACAAACGTCCAGCGAAGTTCTCTACTCAAGCTTATACTCGTTGTGAAAAATGTGGTCGTCCACATTCAGTTTACCGCAAATTTAAACTTTGCCGTGTTTGCTTCCGTGAATTAGCTTACAAAGGACAAATCCCTGGTGTAACAAAAGCATCTTGGTAATTTAAGATATCAAGGGCGTCAAAACTCTAAGTGAAAATAGGAAACTTGACGAAGAAACTGAAGTTTCTAGGAAAGTTTATCTTTTTCACACAGAGTTTAGACCGGGTTCAGTTGGGCTTGCCAATTTGAACACGAGCTACAGCTTTGGCAAAAAAGACCAATTTTCTTTGGAGCATCGCTCCTGCATCAAATTGCCTATTTTTGCTCTTGCTGTTACGCTCTTTGTATCATGTATTAACTAGCAAGTGCAACTTGCAAACTACTAGTAAGAGGAGAAAAACAAAATGGTTATGACTGACCCAATCGCAGACTTCCTAACTCGTATTCGTAATGCTAACCAAGCTAAACACGAAGTACTTGAAGTACCTGCATCAAACATCAAAAAAGGGATTGCTGAAATCCTTAAACGCGAAGGTTTTGTAAAAAACGTTGAAATCATCGAAGATGACAAACAAGGCATCATCCGTGTATTCCTTAAATACGGACCAAACGGTGAAAAAGTTATCACTAACTTGAAACGTGTTTCTAAACCAGGACTTCGCGTCTACAAAAAACGTGAAGACCTTCCAAAAGTTCTTAACGGACTTGGAATTGCTATCCTTTCAACTTCTGAAGGTTTGCTCACTGATAAAGAAGCACGCCAAAAGAATGTTGGTGGGGAAGTTATCGCTTACGTTTGGTAAAATCAAGATACAAAGCTCGTAAAGAACAAAGCAAAATTAGAAAGTTGGAGAAGTTTGTTGACAAACAAGCCAACTTATCTATTTTGCACAGTTCTTAGAGCGTGTTCAGTTCAGTTTTTGAACTAAATAAGTATCTGAACCCCCGTGAAAACTGGCCGTTTAGGCCTGACAATCTAACAGGAGAAAATAAACATGTCACGTATTGGTAATAAAGTTATCGTGTTGCCTGCTGGTGTTGAAATCACTAACAATGACAACGTTGTAACTGTAAAAGGACCTAAAGGAGAACTTACTCGTGAGTTCTCAAAAGATATTGAAATCCGTGTGGAAGGTACTGAAGTAACTCTTCACCGTCCAAACGATTCAAAAGAAATGAAAACTATCCACGGAACTACTCGTGCCCTTTTGAACAACATGGTTGTTGGTGTATCAGAAGGATTCAAGAAAGAACTTGAAATGCGTGGGGTTGGTTACCGTGCACAACTTCAAGGATCTAAACTTGTTTTGGCTGTTGGTAAATCTCATCCAGACGAAGTTGAAGCTCCAGAAGGAATTACTTTTGAACTTCCAAACCCAACAACAATCGTTGTTAGTGGAATTTCAAAAGAAGTAGTTGGTCAAACAGCTGCTTACGTACGTAGCCTTCGTTCACCAGAGCCATATAAAGGTAAAGGTATCCGTTACGTTGGTGAATTCGTTCGCCGTAAAGAAGGTAAAACAGGTAAATAATGTTGAGTGGTTGATTTTCAACCACCAACCTATTTTCCAACTTTGTGCATAGCACACGATTTAAAACTAAAGAGGTGAAAACTGTGATTTCAAAACCAGATAAAAACAAACTCCGCCAAAAACGCCACCGTCGCGTTCGCGGAAAACTCTCTGGAACTGCTGATCGCCCACGTTTGAACGTATTCCGTTCTAATACAGGCATCTACGCTCAAGTGATTGATGACGTAGCGGGTGTAACGCTCGCAAGTGCTTCAACTCTTGACAAAGAAGTTTCAAAAGGAACTAAAACTGAACAAGCCGTTGCTGTCGGTAAACTCGTTGCAGAACGTGCAAACGCTAAAGGTATTTCAGAAGTGGTGTTCGACCGCGGTGGATATCTATATCACGGACGTGTGAAAGCTTTGGCTGATGCAGCTCGTGAAAACGGATTGAAATTCTAATAGGAGGACACTAGAAAATGGCATTTAAAGACAATGCAGTTGAATTAGAAGAACGCGTAGTTGCTGTCAACCGTGTTACAAAAGTTGTTAAAGGTGGACGTCGTCTTCGTTTCGCAGCTCTTGTTGTTGTTGGTGACCACAACGGTCGCGTAGGATTTGGTACTGGTAAAGCTCAAGAAGTTCCAGAAGCAATCCGTAAAGCAGTAGATGATGCTAAGAAAAACTTGATCGAAGTTCCTATGGTTGGAACAACAATCCCACACGAAGTTCTTTCAGAATTCGGTGGAGCTAAAGTATTGTTGAAACCTGCTGTAGAAGGTTCTGGAGTTGCCGCTGGTGGTGCAGTTCGTGCCGTTGTGGAATTGGCAGGTGTGGCAGATATTACATCTAAATCACTTGGTTCTAACACTCCAATCAACATTGTTCGTGCAACTGTTGAAGGTTTGAAACAATTGAAACGCGCTGAAGAAGTTGCTGCCCTTCGTGGTATTTCAGTTTCTGATTTGGCATAAGAAAGGGGATAAAATGGCTCAAATTAAAATTACTTTGACTAAGTCTCCAATCGGACGCATTCCATCACAACGTAAAACTGTTGTAGCACTTGGACTTGGCAAATTGAACAGCTCTGTTATTAAAGAAGATAACGCTGCTATCCGTGGTATGATCACTGCAGTATCTCACTTGGTAACAGTTGAAGAAGTAAACTAATGAATTTTTAGGGGATGTGCACTATACCATCCCCTAAAACTAGATATAGTCATCTATGATGACGTCGTATAGGCGAGTTGATGGGGGAGACAACCTTTTCTCCCTTATCGGCGCTAGCATTTTACAAAAGAGGAGAAAATAAAAATGAAACTTCATGAATTGAAACCTGCAGAAGGTTCTCGTAAAGTACGTAACCGCGTTGGTCGTGGTACTTCATCAGGTAACGGTAAAACATCTGGTCGTGGTCAAAAAGGTCAAAAAGCTCGTAGCGGTGGCGGAGTTCGCCTTGGTTTTGAAGGTGGACAAACTCCATTGTTCCGTCGTCTTCCAAAACGTGGATTCACTAACATCAACGCTAAAGAATACGCAATTGTGAATCTTGACCAATTGAACGTCTTTGAAGATGGTGCTGAAGTAACTCCAGTTGTTCTTATCGAAGCAGGAATTGTTAAAGCTGAAAAATCAGGTATTAAAATTCTTGGTAACGGTGAGTTGACTAAGAAATTGACTGTGAAAGCAGCTAAATTCTCTAAATCAGCTGAAGAAGCTATCACTGCTAAAGGTGGTTCAGTAGAAGTCATCTAAGAGAGGTGACCTATGTTTTTTAAATTATTAAGAGAAGCTCTTAAAGTCAAGCAGGTTCGATCAAAAATTTTATTTACAATTTTTATCGTTTTGGTCTTTCGTATCGGAACTAGTATTACAGTTCCCGGTGTGAATGCCAATAGCTTAAATGCTTTAAGTGGATTATCCTTCTTAAACATGTTGAGCTTGGTCTCAGGGAATGCCATGAAAAACTTCTCAGTTTTTGCTCTTGGTGTTAGTCCCTACATTACGGCCTCTATCGTTGTCCAACTCTTGCAAATGGATATTTTACCCAAGTTTGTAGAGTGGGGGAAACAAGGGGAAGTAGGTCGAAGAAAATTGAATCAAGCTACTCGTTATATTGCTCTTGTTTTAGCCTTTGTGCAATCTATCGGGATTACAGCTGGTTTTAATACTTTGGCTGGAGCTCAATTGTTGAAAACAGCTCTTACTCCACAAGTCTTTATCATGATTGGTATCATCTTAACAGCTGGTAGCATGATTGTGACTTGGTTGGGAGAGCAAATTACAGATAAGGGATACGGAAATGGTGTTTCTATGATTATCTTTGCCGGGATTGTTGCCTCAATTCCAGAGATGATTCAGGGCATCTATGTGGACTACTTTGTGAACGTCCCAAGTAGCCGTATCAACTCATCTATCATTTTCGTAATCATTTTGATTATTACTGTATTGTTGATCATTTATTTTACAACTTATGTTCAACAAGCAGAATACAAAATTCCAATCCAATATACTAAGGTTGCACAAGGTGCTCCATCTAGCTCTTACCTTCCTTTGAAGGTAAATCCTGCTGGAGTTATCCCTGTTATCTTTGCAAGTTCGATTACTGCAGCGCCTGCGGCTATTCTTCAGTTTTTGAGCGCTACAGGTCATGATTGGGCTTGGGTAAGAACAGCACAAGAAATGCTGGCAACAACTTCACCAACTGGTATTGCTATGTATGCTTTATTGATTATTCTCTTTACATTCTTCTATACGTTTGTGCAGATTAATCCTGAAAAAGCGGCAGAGAACCTACAAAAGAGCGGTGCCTATATCCATGGAGTTCGTCCTGGTAAAGGTACAGAAGAATATATGTCTAAGCTTCTTCGTCGTCTTGCAACGGTTGGTTCCCTCTTCCTTGGTGTGATTTCCATTTTACCGATTGTAGCAAAAGATGTTTTCGGACTTTCAGAAGCAGTTGCTTTTGGAGGAACCAGTCTTTTGATCATTATCTCTACAGGTATTGAAGGAATCAAACAATTGGAAGGCTACCTATTGAAACGTAAGTATGTTGGTTTCATGGACAGAACAGAATAAAAGTAATTACTGAATCAGTAATTACTGAGGGAGTGGAGGTTTAACTCTAACATTTGTGAGAGTTTGGTCTCCCCTCTTCTATTTTGTTTTTAAATAGGGGTGAAAAGACTTTTTGCTTCTATTTAAAAATAAAATAAGGAGATCAAATCATGAATCTTTTGATTATGGGCTTACCTGGTGCAGGTAAGGGAACTCAAGCAGCAAAAATTGTAGAACAATTCCATGTTGCACATATCTCAACAGGTGATATGTTCCGCGCTGCTATGGCAAATCAAACTGAAATGGGTGTTCTTGCTAAGTCATACATTGACAAGGGTGAATTGGTTCCTGACGAAGTTACAAATGGGATCGTAAAAGAACGTCTTTCACAAGATGATATTAAAGAAACAGGATTCTTATTGGATGGTTACCCACGTACAATCGAACAAGCTCATGCCTTGGACAAAACATTGGCTGAACTTGGCATCGAACTAGAAGGTGTTATCAACATCGAAGTGAATCCAGACAGCCTCTTGGAACGTTTGAGTGGCCGTATCATCCACCGCGTAACTGGAGAAACATTCCACAAGGTCTTTAACCCACCAGTTGACTATAAAGAAGAAGATTACTACCAACGTGAAGATGATAAGCCTGAGACAGTAAAACGTCGTTTGGACGTTAATATTGCTCAAGGGGAACCAATCATTGCTCACTACCGTGCCAAAGGTTTGGTTCATGACATCGAAGGTAATCAAGATATCAATGATGTCTTCTCAGATATCGAAAAAGTATTGACAAATTTAAAATAAAGCGTTTTTCACACTTGCAAAAATCCGCTACAAATGTTATACTGAGATAGTCTGACTTATAATTGTTGTCTCTGTGTCTAGAGGCATCGAATCGAAATTTATGGAGGTGCTTTTGCGTGGCAAAAGACGATGTGATTGAAGTTGAAGGCAAAGTAGTTGATACAATGCCGAATGCAATGTTTACGGTTGAACTTGAAAATGGACATCAGATTTTAGCAACAGTTTCTGGTAAAATTCGTAAAAACTATATTCGTATTTTAGCGGGAGATCGTGTTACTGTCGAAATGAGTCCATATGACTTGACACGTGGACGTATCACTTACCGCTTTAAATAATCGAAAAACTTGGAGGGATAAGAAATGAAAGTAAGACCATCGGTCAAACCAATTTGCGAATACTGTAAAGTTATTCGTCGTAATGGTCGTGTTATGGTAATTTGCCCAGCAAATCCAAAACACAAACAACGTCAAGGATAAGATAGAAAGGAGAAAACATGGCTCGTATTGCTGGAGTTGACATTCCAAATGACAAACGCGTAGTAATCTCATTGACTTATGTTTATGGTATCGGACTTGCAACATCTAAGAAAATTTTGGCTGCTGCTGGAATCTCAGAAGATGTTCGTGTACGTGATCTTACATCAGATCAAGAAGATGCTATCCGTCGTGAAGTGGATGCAATCAAAGTTGAAGGTGACCTTCGTCGTGAAGTAAACTTGAACATCAAACGTTTGATGGAAATCGGTTCATACCGTGGTATCCGTCACCGTCGTGGACTTCCTGTCCGTGGACAAAACACTAAAAACAACGCTCGCACTCGTAAAGGTAAAGCTGTTGCGATCGCTGGTAAGAAAAAATAATATAGGAGGTAAAAGTCTTGGCTAAACCAACACGTAAACGTCGTGTGAAAAAGAATATCGAATCTGGTATTGCTCATATTCACGCTACATTTAATAACACTATTGTTATGATTACTGATGTGCATGGTAATGCAATTGCTTGGTCATCAGCTGGTGCTCTTGGTTTCAAAGGTTCTCGTAAATCTACACCATTCGCTGCTCAAATGGCTTCTGAAGCTGCTGCTAAATCTGCACAAGAACACGGTCTTAAATCAGTTGAAGTTACTGTAAAAGGTCCAGGTTCTGGTCGTGAGTCAGCTATTCGTGCGCTTGCTGCCGCTGGTCTTGAAGTAACAGCAATTCGTGATGTGACTCCAGTGCCACACAATGGTGCTCGTCCTCCAAAACGTCGCCGTGTATAATCATCGCATTACACTGCTTTTCGTTTAAGAGGGAGTAACTAAATGATCGAGTTTGAAAAACCAAATATAACAAAAATTGATGAAAATAAAGATTATGGCAAGTTTGTAATCGAACCACTTGAACGTGGCTACGGTACAACTCTTGGTAACTCTCTTCGTCGTGTACTTCTAGCTTCTCTACCAGGAGCAGCTGTGACATCTATCAATATTGATGGTGTGTTGCATGAGTTTGACACAGTTCCAGGTGTTCGTGAAGACGTGATGCAAATCATTCTGAACATTAAAGGAATTGCAGTGAAATCGTACGTTGAAGACGAAAAAATCATCGAACTGGATGTTGAAGGTCCTGCTGAAGTAACAGCTGGTGACATTTTGACAGATAGCGATATTGAAATTGTAAATCCAGATCATTATCTCTTTACAATCGGTGAAGGTTCTTCTCTAAAAGCGACTATGACTGTTAACAGTGGTCGTGGATATGTACCTGCTGATGAAAATAAAAAGGATAATGCACCAGTTGGAACACTTGCTGTAGATTCTATTTATACACCAGTTACAAAAGTCAACTATCAAGTGGAACCTGCTCGTGTAGGTAGCAATGATGGATTTGACAAATTAACCCTTGAAATCTTGACAAATGGAACAATTATTCCAGAAGATGCTTTAGGGCTTTCAGCACGTATTTTGACAGAACATCTTGATTTGTTTACAAATCTTACTGAGATTGCTAAGTCAACTGAAGTGATGAAAGAAGCTGATACTGAATCTGACGACCGTATTTTGGATCGTACGATTGAGGAACTGGACTTGTCTGTGCGTTCATACAACTGTTTGAAACGTGCCGGTATCAATACTGTGCATGATTTGACAGAAAAATCTGAAGCAGAGATGATGAAAGTACGAAATCTTGGACGCAAGAGTTTGGAAGAAGTGAAACTCAAACTCATTGATTTGGGTCTTGGATTAAAAGATAAATAAAGGAGGAATACATGGCTTACCGTAAACTAGGACGCACTAGCTCACAACGTAAAGCAATGCTTCGCGATTTGACAACTGACCTTTTGATCAACGAATCAATCGTGACAACTGAAGCTCGTGCTAAAGAAATCCGTAAAACTGTTGAAAAAATGATTACTCTAGGTAAACGTGGTGATTTGCATGCACGTCGTCAAGCAGCTGCTTTCGTACGTAATGAAATCGCATCTGAAAACTATGATGAAGCAACTGACAAGTACACTTCTACTACAGCACTTCAAAAATTGTTCTCAGAAATCGCACCTCGTTATGCTGAACGTAACGGTGGATACACTCGTATCCTTAAAACTGAACCACGTCGTGGTGATGCAGCGCCAATGGCGATCATCGAATTAGTATAAAATCATCAATTTTGTTGAGTGTTATGATGATGGAGTCTTGTGCTCTTAGTCTAGCTCTGGTCTACCGCTAGGATTTCGGTCCTAGCGGGAACACTCATCATAAGTTGGGATAGTAGACGCTTGTTTACGAAATTGTTTTTTTCTTAAGAACAACTTCGTAAGCAGGCGTTTTTGAGTATTTTAGTTAGAATTATGCTATACTATTTGAAAAGAATCCTGTTTAATGTTCAGGTTTCCTATTAAAAGAAGAATTGGAGTTTGCTTATGAAAGCGATTATAACTGTTGTTGGTAAAGATAAATCTGGAATTGTTGCAGGTGTTTCTGGTAAAATAGCAGAATTGGGTTTGAATATTGATGATATCTCTCAAACTGTCTTGGATGAATATTTCACGATGATGGCTGTCGTCTCTAGTGATGAAAAGCAAGATTTTACACGTCTTCGTAATGAATTTGAAGCTTTTGGGCAAATTTTGAATGTGAAAATCAACATTCAGAGTGCAGCGATTTTCGAAGCTATGTATAATATCTAGGAGGTTATCATGGATATTAGACAAGTTACTGAAACCATCTCCATGATTGAGGAGCAAAACTTCGATATCAGAACTATTACCATGGGGATTTCCCTATTGGACTGTATCGATCCGGATATCAATCGTGCTGCGGAGAAAATTTATCAAAAGATTAGGACCAAGGCAGCTAATTTAGTGGCTGTTGGCGATGAAATTGCGGCTGAGTTGGGGATTCCAATCGTTAATAAGCGTGTATCGGTGACTCCTATTTCTCTGATTGGGGCGGCGACAGATGCGACAGACTATGTGGTTCTGGCAAAAGCACTTGATAAGGCTGCGAAAGAGATTGGTGTGGACTTTATTGGTGGTTTTTCAGCCTTGGTACAAAAGGGTTATCAAAAGGGAGATGAGATTCTTATCAATTCTATTCCTCGTGCTTTGGCTGAAACGGATAAGGTCTGCTCGTCAGTCAATATAGGCTCAACCAAGTCTGGTATCAATATGACGGCTGTCGCAGATATGGGACGAGTTATCAAGGAAACGGCAACTCTATCTGATATGGGGGCAGCTAAGTTGGTTGTATTCGCTAATGCTGTTGAGGACAATCCATTTATGGCGGGTGCCTTCCATGGTGTTGGGGAGGCAGATGTTATCATCAATGTCGGAGTTTCTGGTCCTGGTGTGGTGAAACGTGCCTTGGAAAAAGTTCGTGGACAGAGCTTTGATGTAGTAGCAGAAACAGTCAAGAAAACTGCCTTTAAAATCACTCGTATCGGTCAATTGGTTGGTCAAATGGCCAGTGAGAGACTGGGTGTGGAGTTTGGTATTGTGGACTTGAGTTTGGCACCAACACCTGCAGTTGGAGACTCTGTGGCACGTGTCCTTGAGGAAATGGGGCTAGAGACAGTTGGTACGCATGGAACGACGGCTGCCTTGGCTCTCTTGAACGACCAAGTTAAGAAGGGCGGAGTTATGGCTTGCAACCAAGTTGGTGGTTTGTCTGGTGCCTTTATCCCTGTTTCAGAGGATGAAGGAATGATTGCTGCAGTGCAAAATGGCTCTCTTAATTTGGAAAAACTAGAAGCTATGACGGCTATCTGTTCCGTTGGTTTGGATATGATTGCCATCCCAGAAGATACTCCTGCTGAAACCATTGCAGCTATGATTGCGGATGAGGCTGCAATTGGTGTCATTAACATGAAGACAACGGCTGTTCGTATCATTCCAAAAGGAAAAGAAGGAGATATGATTGAGTTTGGTGGCCTATTAGGTACTGCACCTGTTATGAAGGTCAATGGGGCTTCGTCTGTCGATTTCATTTCTCGTGGGGGACAAATCCCAGCACCAATTCATAGTTTTAAAAATTAAGAAAATAGGAGAAATTTTAAGTTCTATTTAAGGTTGGATGTGTATACTATAATCATTAAATAAAGACCTCCTAATATTATTTGAAACAGATAACACTGATTTAGTTTGAATTTGATTTTCATCTAATATCTTTATTTAATAGAACTCCTAAACTTTTTCATAATAATCTCCTGCAAAAGTCGCCTGTATGGGTGGCTTTTGTTTTATCATCCATGATATAATAGAAGTAAACGGAGGACGGAAAATGGTAAAAGTACGATTGTATTTGGTACGTCATGGCAAGACCATGTTTAACACGATTGGTCGCGCGCAAGGTTGGAGCGATACTCCTTTAACAGCTGAAGGTGAACGAGGGATTCAAGAGTTAGGAATCGGTTTGCGAGAATCTGGTCTACAGTTTGATCGCGCTTATTCGAGTGATTCTGGTCGCACCATTCAGACAATGGGAATCATCCTTAATGAACTTGGCTTGCAGGGGAAGATCCCTTATCGCATGGACAAGCGTATCAGAGAATGGTGTTTTGGTAGCTTTGACGGAGCTTATGATGGTGATCTTTTCATGGGCATTATTCCTCGTATCTTTAATGTGGACCACGTTCACCAATTGTCTTATGCTGAACTGGCTGAGGGTTTGGTAGAGGTCGATACAGCTGGTTGGGCTGAAGGATGGGAAAAACTCAGTGGCCGCATCAAAGAAGGTTTTGAAGCGATTGCCAAAGAAATGGAAGAACAAGGTGGGGGCAACGCTCTCGTTGTCAGCCATGGAATGACCATTGGAACCATTGTTTATCTGATTAATGGTATGCATCCGCATGGTCTCGATAATGGTAGCGTGACAATCCTTGAATATGAGGACGGCCAGTTTAGCGTAGAAGTTGTCGGTGACCGTAGTTACCGAGAACTAGGACGTGAGAAGATGGAAGAAGCCTCTATTTAATCAGTCTAGACTTGCTTGCTCTGAACTAGGGATTTGATAAGAATATCAAGATAAGAAAAACAGCCGAGGGTAATCCTTTCGGCTGTTTTTGATGGGGAAAACTAAAGTGTAATGCTATTGCTTTTAGAGATTTTCATAAACAAGAGCAAGGAACCTACTGTTAGAACAGTCAGGATAGTTGATAAGGCTGCGGCTACACCGTAATTCCCTCTGAGAACCTCTGTATAAATGGCTACAGTCATTGTTCTTGTTTTGACATTGTAGAGGAGGATAGAAGTAGAGAGTTCTGAAATCATTGTAACCCAAGATAGGATAGCTCCAGAAATAATACCAGATAGCATCATTGGAGTTGTAATCTTGGCAAAGGTATTGAGACGGCTACTTCCTAAGCTTTCAGCAGCTTCTTCAATACTTGGTGCTATTTGTTGCAAGCTAGCAACAGATGAGCGAATAGTATACGGTAATCTTCTGACAGATAGAGACATAATCAAGATGAAAGCAGTTCCTGTAATCATAAGAAATCCACTTCCAAATAGACCGGTATTGAAGGAAGAAATGAAGGCAATCCCTAGAACAGTTCCGGGTACAATATAAGGGACCATACTGAGGCTGTCAATTAAGTTTGTAAACAAATTCCGTTTTCTAACGGCTAGGTAGGAGATAAATGTTGCGAATAGGACAACTAGAACTAAGGCAATCAAAGGGATACGAATGGTATTGAAAATAGCAGATCCCATACGATTGAAAGCTACCTTGTAACTGTTTAGAGAATAACCTTTGACAAATACCATACCTGATGTTTTTAGGAAAGAAGTATAAATCAAGTAGACTTGAGGTAGAACAGAGAACAAGATAATTCCGTAGACTGTTGCATAAATGGCAGCCATTTTTCCTTTTGTAGTTTTTTTAGGCTCAATTGGATGGAGCGAATTCATGCTGAAACTGTAGCGGTTTGAGATGTATTTTTGGATAAGGAAAATCGCCAAGGCAATGATAATCGCCATAATTGCTAAAGCAGATGCAAAAGCAGAATTTCCTCCAACCTCGCTAATGAATTGGGTATAAATCAAGACTGGGAAAGTCCGATATCCTTCACCAATTAACATAGGCGTTCCAAAGTCTGAGAATGCTCTCATAAATACAAGTAGGGCAGCTGCTAGTAAGGTTGGAACTAGGAGAGGTAAAACAACCGTTACGATACGCTTAAATCCGAAGGACCCCATGCTTTCAGCTGCTTCAAGTAGAGAATTGTCAATACTTTTCATTGTCCCAGCAACGTATAGAAATACCAGTGGGAATAGTTGCAGTGTAAAGACAAGTACAATTCCTTTGAATCCATAAATATCAATAGCTGGAAGATGAAGAGTATTTGTCATGAATTTTGTGATGACCCCATTTCGTCCCAGCAAGAGAATCCAGGAGTAGGCTCCCACGAAAGGAGCTGACATGGAAGCAATGATAATCAATATTTGTAGAAATTTCTTTCCCTTGAAGTCATACATGGAAAAAAGATAAGCTAATAGGGTTCCTACAACTAAGGAAGTGACAGTAGCGGTAATGGAGACCTTGAAACTGTTGACAAGTGTCTCAGAGTAGTAAGCTTTACTAAAGAAAGTGACAAAATTAGCTAGTGAGAATTGTCCTTCATGTATGAGTGCTTGCTTGAGCACGGTAACGATAGGATAAACGAGAAAGACAAGATAGGTAAGAAAGATGAAGAAAGAGGAGGCTGTCCAAATATTTAGTTTTTTACGTTCCATGGTTGACTCCTTTTATCAGGTTTTGCGAACCATCTGCAGAAAAGACGTTTAATTTTTGAGTATTGATTCGTAGACGAATACGATCGCCTTTTTGTAGATCTTCTTCAAAAGTTGATTCTTCGCTAACTTGAATTTTTGAGGCAAATCCTGTTTCGATGAAATACTCCGTATTTAGTCCAAGATAGACGCTATCGCTAATAGTTCCTTCAATATCTCCAGATTCATCTTTGATAAATTCTTCAGGACGAATGCTTACATGAATGGCTTGCTCCTCAGCCTGATCAAGAGCTGGCATTCGAAGAGCATAGCCATCTGAAAAGACGATATAAGCGCCGTCGCTCCGTTTTTCAAGAGTGGCAGGGATAATATTTGTGCGTCCGATAAAGGTAGCCACAAACTCATTAGCTGGTTTATGATAGAGTTCTTTTGGCCGACCGATTTGTTGAATCACCCCATCTTTCATAACAGCAATTTGGTCTGAAATAGCCATGGCTTCTTCTTGGTCGTGGGTTACATAAACAGTTGTAATTCCCACTTCGTGTTGGATTTCTCGAATGGCTTGACGCATATCCAAGCGAAGTTTGGCATCTAGATTACTAAGTGGCTCGTCCATGAGGAGAACACTTGGATTAACAGCTAAGGCACGTGCCAAGGCGACACGTTGTTGTTGTCCACCACTGAGTTTATCGGGCTTTCGATCCGCATATTGAGCAATTTGCATGAGTTCAAGATACTTGTTGGTTTGTTGAATCAATTCTTCTTTTGGAACCTTCTTTTGCTTAAGACCAAAAGCAACATTGTCTCGGACAGTCAAATGCGGGAAAATAGCGTAGTTTTGGAAAACCATCCCGATATTGCGTTTGCTGGGTTCCATATTATTTATTTTTGTATCATCGAAGTAAAATTCTCCACCTTCGATACTGTTGAAACCTGCAATCATACGAAGAAGAGTCGTTTTCCCACACCCTGAAGGACCAAGGATGGTAAAGAGACTTCCTTTGGGAACTGTAATATTTAAATTATCAATAACAGGAACATCGTGGTAGATTTTTTTGGCGTTAATAATTTTGATCTCACTCATAGTGAACCTCTTTTACTGTTTAGATTGGATATCTGTAAAAATGTCATTGTACTTTTTAAGAATAGTGGATTTATTTTTAATGACATAATCTGAATCTTCGGTGGCAATCTTGATTTCTGTCATAGCCTTCATATTTTTATTGGTTTTAGCATTTTTACGAATAGGTCTGATTGTAGTTTCAGTTCCTAGCTTATCTTGGATTTCTTGAGAAAGGAGGAAATCGATAAATTTCTTAGCGTTTTCCATGTGTTTAGCATTTTTGATGATAGCTGCGTTACCAGGTAAAAAGACGGTTCCTTCTTTTGGATAAATAACTTTTACATCAACTCCGTCGTTTAAGAGTTTTAAGGCAGGGTCTTCATAGGTGAGTCCTACAGCCATTTCCCCATCGGCGACAGCTTTATAAACATTTGAAGAGCTAGATGCAATTTTTCCATCTACTAGGGTAAAGAGATTTTTCACATAGGTCCAAGCTTGTTCATTTTCGTATCCGCCTTGATCGACAAGCATGTTTGTTAATTGAGCAAAAGCGCTAGAAGCATTACTAGGATCAGCAGTAGCAATTTTTCCTTTTAATTTAGGATTGAGCAGATCATTGTAGCCTTCAATTTTTATATCTTTTGTAAGGGCTGAATTGGCAATGATAACACTGACGTCCAGTGTGTAAGGTGTGTAGAATCCTGTTTTATTTTGATATTCAGGGATTATCTGGTCGTTCTCTTGGGAAATATAAGGTTCAAAAAGTTTTTCGTTAGAAGAGAAGAGGGCGTAGGAGCCTCCGAAAATGACATCAGCTACAGGGGATTCTTTTTCAGCCTCAGCTTTTTTGAACAATTCACCAGTGCTAGCTTGTACTAAGTCAACCTTGATACCATATTTTTCTTCAAAGGCTGGGATTGTTTCTTCGATAAGGTCTTCAGGGTTAGGTGAGTAGACAACCAAAGTGCTATCTGAATCTTTTTCAGTGCTAGTTTCCGCTTCTGTTGTTGAAGAACATCCTGATAAAGTAAGAAATATCCATCCACAAGAGAGAAAGAATAGTAGTTTTTTCATAAGAATCTCCTTTTTACGAACATTTTCTCTACCTAGATTGTTAATGTCTTTAAATTGTAGAGTTCTACAGGATATAATAAAAACCTTAAAGAAATCTAAAACGGGAAATAGGAAATGGGTGTTTCGAGCAAGGATGGGTGAATTGTAGCTGAGATTTTGATGGTAATACTCTTCAAAACACGTCACTTTATCAGAAATCTCAAAGCTATGATTTGAGTAGTTAGCACTTTGATTTTCATTGAGTAAAAGTACAAAATAAAAAGATTGCCTGAGCTGAGCAATCCTTTTACATTAATGGTTTTTATCCATAAGTTTTAATTCTTTTGGAGAAATATGGAGATACTTTTTAAAAACTTTGGCAAAATATTTATAGTCTGAAAATCCAACTTGTTCAGAGATATCGCTTAAGGGAGAATTAGGGGACTCAGCCATTTTATCTATAGCTTGCTTGAGGCGGTAGCGTAAGATATATTCATTTAGCGTCATTGGGAAGTCTTCTTTGATAACCTTATATAGATAACTTTCACTATAGACTAGATTCTCTGCAATGGTAGAAATGGTAAAGTGCATGCAGTAGTGTTGGTGCACAAATTCAAGAATTTGCTGAATGATTTGGTTTTGTGTATCAACTTGTTGGATGGAGGTGAGCAAAGTTTGATATTCTTCTAAAAAAGGAGTTTCTTGATAAGTGCTAACTCGTAATCGCAAAACAATTTTTTGAAGACATTCTGTCAACTCCTTGGTATCAATTGGTTTGGATAAGAAATCAACTGCTCCATATTGCATGGCTTTTTTGGCATTTTGAAAATCGTTATAACCTGATAAGATAACTTTTTCATAAGAAAGGGTACGAGTGGCTTCGAACATCATGAAAGCATCCATAATTGGCATTGTGATGTCTGTTAAGACAATATGAGGTTCTTTTTCTTGGATGAGTTTCATTCCCTCTTGACCGTGACTAGCAGTTCCTACAACTTGGATACCTAAGGCAGAGTAGTCTACGGCAATCTCTAGCCATTTTCGAATGAGGTGTTCGTCTTCTACGATAATGAGCTTAAACATGAGTTAGTCCTTTCGTTATAAATTTGACCCAAGTTTCTCCTTGGCGATTGACTCCTAAATCTAGCTGGACATCAGAAAAGAAATTGCTCAATCGTTTATAGCTGTTAACGATGCCATGTTGGGTATGAGGGCTTTCTAAAGAGTCTAAAATAGCGAGTCGCTCTTGTTTGGTGAGTCCTCCAGCATTATCCTTGACTAAAAAAGTTAGAGAGTCTGCTTCCAAGGTAATTTGGATATCTATATGAAGATCAATACGGTATTGCATCCCATATTTTATAGCATTTTCTACTAGAGGAAGCAAAAAAAGTTTAGGAATAGCTTGATTATCGATAGTTTCCGGACATACAATATTATAGGAAAAGTGCTCGAAACGAATTTTATGAATAATAAGATAATCCTCTATAATCTTTAAATCTTGACAAATGGTTGTTTCTTTTTCTAAATCCGTGATACTGTAGCGAAGAATGCGCGTGAGATTTTGAATCAGATTTTGTGTGAGAGCTGCATCCATTAAAGAAGTGATTTTAATCGTTTCAAGTGTATTGTAGAGAAAATGAGGATTGAACTGAGCTTCCAACATTTTTCTTTCAAAAATCCACTTTTCTTTTTCTATGGTCAACATTTTCTGATGAAGTTGATCTAATTCATACAACATATTATTAATTTTTTCGGCCATAAACTCAAACTCATCACCTGTTTGTAGATAGAGCTTTTTTTCTGCTTGTTTGGGAATTTCTTGAAGTTGGTAAACTAAGCTTTCAATAGGAACAGCGTTGTGTGTAGCAATCTTATGAGCAATTCGTCTTGCTTGCCAGAAGTAGAGGAAGAATATACATAAGGTGAGAATGGATGCTAGGCCGAGTAAGCTAGGAATGGGAAAGAAGGATTGAAAAGTATAGATTGAAAAAATAGCACCGACTTTTTCTTTTTGAACAATAAGCGGTTCATTCGCATACCAGTGGGTGCGAGAGTGTAGGAGCTTTTCATCAAATTTTTCAAGAGTGGAACGAGTAAATTGATTTGTGTTGTTGGAAAACATATTTCCAAAGTTATCGGTAATGATATATTTAGAATTTATAATTGGGAAACTTGAGATGAAATCATTCTCATTTACGAAAGCAATAGTATAGGCCTTAACTCGTTGGTTTTGAAGTAGTGGTTTGATAAAGAGTGTGTAGTGTTGTTTATCTGAAGAGAGTGCAATTTTTTCTGTCACTTTTTCTTGAGAAGGATTTTGAATGAGCAGTTTTAGATAATAGGGTGATAAAATACTTTCTTGATGATTTCGATTGGTACTAAATAGTAATTCACCTGTATCACTTAGGATAATGAGATCAGAACTAAGTTTTAATTTAGCCTTTGTCTCGTAAAATAAGCTAAAGACTTCTCGCTCTGTGTGTTTACCATCCAAAAATCCAGGAATCATTTTATAGTTCATAGTGGTTAGGAGTTCACTATTTGCTTTTTTCATCTCTTGAACTTGTTTGACAATCTGTCTCGTATCATTGGATAGTTGTTGCCTTTGTAAAAAATAGGAAAAACCAAAAAGTAAAATAAGTAGTAAAAGAGAGGTCACAAAGGCTGCGATAGAGCTTCTATGGAGAATTTCTTTTTGGAGAGATTTTTTAAAAGAATGAGACATCCATTACCTCCTTAAAAGGGTTTTCTATTATAAGTATAGCAGTTTAAAAAATCTAGAGCAAGGTAAAATAGAAAAGTATAGAATAGAACGAGACCAAATTCCCCCAAAAATGGTATAATAGTAACATCACAAAATTGGAGAGAGACCATGAGTTTTTACAATCATAAAGAAATTGAGCCTAAGTGGCAGGGCTACTGGGCAGAACATCATACATTTAAGACTGGAACAGATGCATCAAAACCGAAGTTTTATGCTCTCGATATGTTCCCTTATCCGTCTGGAGCGGGTCTGCACGTAGGGCACCCAGAAGGCTATACTGCAACCGATATCCTCAGCCGTTACAAACGTGCGCAAGGCTACAATGTCCTTCACCCAATGGGTTGGGATGCTTTTGGTTTGCCTGCAGAGCAATATGCTATGGATACTGGTAATGATCCAGCAGAATTTACAGCGGAAAATATTGCCAACTTCAAACGCCAAATCAATGCGCTTGGATTTTCTTATGACTGGGATCGTGAAGTCAATACAACAGATCCAAACTACTACAAGTGGACTCAATGGATTTTCACCAAGCTTTACGAAAAAGGCTTGGCCTATGAAGCTGAAGTACCAGTAAACTGGGTTGAGGAATTGGGAACTGCCATTGCAAATGAAGAAGTGCTTCCTGACGGAACTTCTGAGCGTGGAGGCTATCCAGTTGTCCGCAAACCAATGCGCCAATGGATGCTCAAAATCACGGCTTACGCAGAGCGCTTGCTCAATGACTTAGATGAACTTGATTGGCCAGAGTCTATCAAGGACATGCAACGCAACTGGATTGGGAAATCCACTGGTGCTAATGTAACTTTTAAAGTAAAAGGAACAGACAAGGAATTTACAGTCTTTACTACTCGTCCTGATACTCTTTTCGGTGCGACTTTCACTGTCTTGGCTCCTGAACATGAATTAGTAGACGCTATCACAAGTTCAGAGCAAGCTGAAGCAGTTGCAGACTACAAACACCAAGCTAGCCTCAAGTCTGACTTGGCTCGTACAGACCTTGCCAAAGAAAAAACTGGTGTTTGGACCGGTGCTTATGCCATCAACCCTGTCAATGGCAAGGAAATCCCAATCTGGATTGCGGATTATGTTCTTGCTAGTTACGGTACAGGTGCCGTTATGGCTGTGCCAGCCCATGACCAACGTGACTGGGAATTTGCCAAACAATTTGACCTTCCAATCGTCGAAGTACTTAAAGGTGGAAACGTTGAAGAAGCTGCCTATACAGAGGATGGTCTTCATGTCAATTCAGACTTCCTAGATGGATTCAACAAAGAAGAAGCGATTGCTAAGATCGTGGCTTGGTTGGAAGAAAAAGGCTGTGGTCAAGAGAAGGTTACCTACCGTCTCCGCGATTGGCTCTTTAGCCGTCAACGTTACTGGGGTGAACCAATTCCTATCATTCATTGGGAAGATGGAACTTCAACAGCTGTTCCTGAAAGTGAATTGCCACTTGTCTTGCCTGTAACCAAGGACATCCGTCCCTCAGGTACTGGGGAAAGTCCACTAGCTAACTTGACAGATTGGCTTGAAGTGACCCGTGAAGATGGTGTCAAGGGTCGCCGCGAAACCAATACTATGCCACAGTGGGCTGGTTCAAGCTGGTACTACCTCCGCTATATTGATCCACACAATACTGAGAAATTAGCCGATGAGGATCTTCTCAAACAATGGTTGCCAGTAGATATCTACGTGGGTGGTGCAGAGCATGCTGTTCTTCACTTGCTTTACGCTCGTTTCTGGCACAAATTCCTCTATGACCTCGGTGTTGTTCCAACTAAGGAACCATTCCAAAAACTCTTTAACCAAGGAATGATTTTGGGAACAAGCTACCGTGACCACCGTGGGGCTCTTGTGGCGACTGATAAGGTTGAAAAACGTGACGGTTCTTTCTTCCATGTAGAAACGGGGGAAGAGTTGGAGCAAGCACCAGCCAAGATGTCTAAATCGCTCAAGAACGTTGTTAACCCAGATGATGTGGTGGAACAATACGGTGCTGACACCCTTCGTGTTTATGAAATGTTCATGGGACCACTTGATGCTTCGATTGCTTGGTCAGAAGAAGGTCTGGAAGGAAGCCGTAAGTTCCTTGACCGTGTTTACCGTTTGATTACAAGCAAGGAAATTGTTGCAGAAAACAATGACTCTATCGACAAGGTATACAACGAAACCGTTAAAGCTGTCACAGAGCAAATAGAATCATTGAAATTCAACACAGCCATTGCCCAACTTATGGTCTTTGTCAACGCTGCCAATAAGGAAGACAAACTTTATGTAGACTACGCCAAAGGCTTTATCCAATTGATTGCACCATTTGCGCCTCACTTGGCAGAAGAACTCTGGCAAACTGTTGTGGCAACAGGTGAGTCAATCTCTTACGTGGCTTGGCCAACATGGGACGAAAGTAAATTGGTTGAAGACGAAATCGAAATCGTTGTCCAAATCAAAGGAAAAGTTCGTGCCAAACTCATGGTAGCTAAAGACCTATCACGCGAAGA
This sequence comes from Streptococcus bovismuti, assembly GCF_042436615.2. Lineage (GTDB taxonomy): Bacteria > Bacillota > Bacilli > Lactobacillales > Streptococcaceae > Streptococcus. Next base: position 84,040 of record NZ_JBHMFR020000005.1, read on the forward strand.
ATTACAAGAAATTGCTCTTGCTGATGAAAAAGTCAAAGCGGAAATTGACGGTAAGGAAATCGTGAAGGTGATTGCAGTACCTAACAAACTCGTTAACATTGTTGTGAAATAAGATAGGAATCCTTCAGAGTAGAATCTGGGGGATTTTTTATTTGACAGGAAGTTTCTGTTTTGTTAATATGATTAACAAAGGAAAGAGAGATTATGGATAAAAAAGAATTTATTGCATTTAATAATCGTTTCAATAGATTTATTTTAGCGTTTGACCAGTTAAAAAAAAATCAACATAAAAGTGGTGTTGACAAATCCATTACTTTGAATGAGGTACATTTGATTGTTGTGATTGGGGAAAATCAGCCCTTAAATCTAGTAAAATTATCTGAATTATTAGAAGTTTCAAGAAGTGCAATAACTCAAAGTGTTAGGAGATTGATTCAAAAAAATTTAGTTGTTTTTGATTTTGATCCGAATAATGGGAAAAATAAATATTTGAGATTATCTGAAAAAGGCATCGAAATTTTTAAAATCCATAAGGAGCAACAAGAATATATTGAAAAATCAATCTTTTCAGTTTTAAACAACTATAGCGAGGTGGAACTTAAAACAGTTGTGAAATTGATGGATGATATTGAAAAGGTGTGGGGAGAATTACCGTGGTAAAAGTCACGGTAAATTTCAAATATAATTGTTAAGCAAATTAACAAAAAGGAGAAGATATGACTGTAAACATAGAACTGATTTCACAAACAGATTTAGCGGATGAATCTTTTTATATTGCTATTAATGGTTTAGAACCAAGGGCAATGTATTGTGTAGAAATGTACCTGTCTGATTATTACTGTATAAATGCTCCCTTGCTTTTAGATCATGATGTTATATGGAAATCAACCGCAATTTTTTTATCTGATCAGGACGGTATGATTGATACCTCTCAGACAGCATCTATTTCGGGATCTTATAAAGGAGTTTCAGAAATGGGATTATTCTTTAATGCGAAACCGTTGAAGAATAGGAAAAGGAGATTACCGAGTTCTCTTGATAGAATTCCATTACGAGATTGTTTTGGTGTTGAAATTAAAATCAGGCTGGGGAAAGATATGGTCGCGGAGCAAAGTTTTGTAAGGCGTTATATGAATCTGGGAGTAAGATATCAAGATATCTATGACAAGCATTTTCAAGGTCGATTATTTTATGATGAAAAGTTAAGAAGGGCGCCAGCCGTGATTATTGTTAGCGGTAGTGAGGGAAGAATTGAAAAAGCTCAGAATATTGCCCAACTTTTATCTTCTAGAGGCTATATTTGTCTTGCAATAGCTTATTTTGGTTTAGAGGGATTACCTCAAAATTTAGAACGAATTCCAATAGAATGTCTGGAGGAAGCGAAAGATTTTCTATATCATCATCCTCAAGTTGATAATACAAAAATAGGAATATATGGTCGATCTAAAGGAGCAGAGCTTGTTCTGGCTGGACAAAGTATTTTGGATGATGTGCAATGTTTAGTACTCAATTCTCCCTCAAATGTAATATTTGAGGGAATAAAGGGAAAACTTAATTCTCATTCATCTTCTTGGACATATTTACAAAAGGAACTTCCTTATCAAAAATTTCAGTTAGGAGATTATTTGTTAAACAAGTTTTTTGGAAAACATATTCCTGAAGATAGTAGGGCTCAGATTGATGTGAGTAAAATTTCCTCCCCTTTATTATTACTAGGAAGCGATGTTGATGAAATATGGAATGCATCATCCGCGATAGATGATATCATTTCACATTATAAAGGGGAATCCATTTTGTTTAAAAAATACCATGAAACAGGGCATATGTTGACGGTTGCTTATCAACCGAATCATCGTTATCGAAAAGATTGGCGCTTATTAATGAAAGAAAGTGTAGACTCTTGGCTTGTTACGATAAATTTTTTTGATACACATCTGAAAAATTTGTAGATAGTGCTGAACCGTACTATAATAGTCCCAACTAAGATAAAAATACAGTTTTAGTTGGTAGTTCAGTATACAAAAGTAAACACTAAAACAAGAGAAATTTGAACTCAAATAGTAAAAACGTAGAGAGAAGCACAAGGGGCATTAACTCCCTCGTTCCCATATTTGATTATTCCTCCATAAAGTGGATGGATGATTTTTATAAGAGGAGTTTGCATTATTGAATAGAAAACCAAGTGTTTCCTAAAATTTTCATTGAGATATGTTATACTATATTCAATAAGTGAATAAGGAGAATGCTATGCCAGTAAACGAATATGGTCAAATGGTTGGGGAGTCAATGGAAGGTTATACACCAGGTGAATTGCCTTCTATTGATTTCTTAGAAGGGCGTTATGCTCGGATAGAGGCTCTCTCGGTAGAAAAACATGCGGAGGATTTGCTAGCTGTTTATGGCCTGGATACTCCTCGGGAGATGTGGACCTACCTTTTTCAGGAGCCAGTAGCAGATATGGAGGAGTTGGTTAGCCTTTTAAATCAGATGTTGGCTCGTAAGGACCGTTTTTACTATGCAATCATAGACAAGGCAACTGGTAAGGCTTTGGGAACTTTTTCTCTCATGCGCATTGACCAAAATAACCGAGTGATAGAAGTGGGAGCGGTCACTTTTTCTCCAGAGCTCAGGGGAACACGAATAGGGACAGAAGCTCACTATCTCTTGGCGCGCTATGTTTTTGAGGAGCTTAACTATCGTCGCTACGAATGGAAATGTGATTCTCTTAATCTGCCATCCAGACGAGCTGCGGAGCGTTTGGGATTTGTCTATGAAGGGACCTTCCGCCAGGCAGTCGTATATAAGGGGCGTACTCGTGATACGGATTGGTTGTCTATGATTGATAAGGACTGGCCCAAAGTCAAAGCTCGATTGGAAGCATGGTTGGCTCCTGAAAATTTTGATAAAAATGGACGACAGTACAAGAGCTTAAGAGAGCTTTAATAGGTGTTGACATGATCACTATTAAAAAGCAAGAAATTGTCAAGTTAGAGGATGTTTTGCATCTCTATCAGGCTGTCGGTTGGACAAATTATACCCATCAACCAGAGATGCTGGAGCAGGCCTTATCTCATTCATTAGCGATTTATGTGGCGCTTGATGATGATACTGTGGTGGGCTTGATTCGTTTGGTTGGAGATGGTTTTTCGTCAGTTTTTGTACAGGATTTGATTGTTTTACCTAGCTATCAGCGCCAAGGAATTGGTAGCTCCTTGATGAAAGAGGCTTTAGAGGATTTTAAAGAGGTTTATCAAGTCCAGCTGGCGACAGAACAGACAGAAAAAAACGTTGGATTTTATCGTTCTATGGGGTTTGAAACTTTATCCACCTATGATTGTACAGGAATGATTTGGGTAAACAGAGAAAAATAACAAAACTTGTTTGTTATTAAGCAAAGTTTAAGGCTGGTCTAGTATGATATAACCATTAAATAAAGACCTCCTAACTTTATTTAATGAAATCCTAAAACTTTTTTCATCATAATCTCCTAATGAAGCCACCCAATCAGGTGGCTTTTTTCGTGGGTAGGTGATGGTGATAGAATTTTTTTGCAAAATAGTAAAATTTGCGAAAAGTTAAGCTAGTTTTAAGTTTCGTCTTGTATCATATAGTTATTAAATAAAGACCTCCTAACTTTATTTAATAAAATCCTAAACTTTTCTTTTTCATAATAATCTCCCTTAACTCCACCCAATCAGGTGGAGTTTTTTGGCTCTATTTCAGACTTTTGGGGACTATTATAAACATCATTTTCCGATAACTTTCGCTTAATTATTGGATATGGGTTAAAGCTTGACAAGCTAAATAGATGAGGATGTAAAGTTTTGACAAAATTTGTGAACTGTGGGATAATAAAAGGGAATTAAGTATTGTGTCTATATCATAGGCTAGAAAAGACCCCAAGCTCACGTCCAAATAAGCTTGGGGTCTTTTTGACACTATTTGTCCTTGTTTAGCCATTTATCGACTAAGCGAAGAACAACACCGACCGCGATTGGTCCGATGATAGTTTTAAGTATTGTATCCATCATAGGCTATCTCACCTCCCTTCGTAGGCGGTGTAGAAGTGCCGTAGAATATTATACCACATAAGTGCTAAACTCGGGAGGCACCCAATCAGGTGCCTTTTTTGTTTGTGGCTTGGTTTTTTGATATAATGGAAACATGAGTAGAATTTTAGATAATGAGATAATGGGGGATGAGGAGTTAGTAGAGCGCACGCTCCGTCCTCAGTATTTACGTGAATATATCGGTCAGGATACAGTCAAGGACCAGCTTCAAATCTTTATAGAAGCTGCCAAAATGCGGGATGAAGCGCTGGATCATGTGCTCTTATTTGGCCCTCCAGGCTTGGGAAAAACGACCATGGCTTTTGTTATTGCCAACGAACTAGGTGTCAATCTCAAGCAGACGTCTGGGCCTGTCATTGAAAAAGCTGGGGATTTGGTAGCGATTTTGAATGACTTAGAGCCTGGGGATGTTCTCTTTATTGATGAGATTCATCGTTTGCCCATGTCAGTGGAAGAGGTGCTTTATAGTGCTATGGAGGATTTCTACATTGACATCATGATTGGGGCTGGTGAAGGCAGTCGCAGTGTTCATTTGGAGTTGCCACCTTTCACTTTGATTGGTGCGACGACTCGGGCTGGTATGCTCTCAAATCCGCTACGGGCACGTTTTGGAATTACAGGTCACATGGAGTATTATGCCCATGCTGACTTGACGGAAATTGTTGAGCGGACGGCAGATATTTTTGAGATGGAAATCACTCATGAGGCAGCATCCGAGCTGGCCCTACGTAGTCGTGGGACCCCTCGTATTGCCAATCGTCTCCTCAAGCGTGTGCGCGATTTTGCCCAGATAATGGGGAATGGGGTTATCGATGATGTTATTACTGATAAGGCTTTGACTATGCTGGATGTTGACCATGAAGGTCTGGACTATGTGGACCAGAAAATCCTTCGCACCATGATTGAGATGTACGGTGGTGGTCCTGTTGGTCTAGGAACTCTTTCTGTTAACATAGCAGAAGAGCGTGAGACAGTTGAAGACATGTATGAGCCCTACTTGATTCAAAAAGGTTTTATCATGCGGACACGTTCTGGACGGGTGGCGACTGCTAAGGCATATGAGCATTTAGGGTATGAATATATTGAAAAATAAGGCTGAAATTTTAGACTCTTTCAGAGAAAATCCGGATATGATGGCTATTTTGACTATCATCCGAAACCTTGGTCTGAAAGATTCTTGGTTGGCAGCAGGTTCTGTCAGAAATTTTATCTGGAATCTCTTGTCAGAGAGACCAGCATTTGATCTTGAAACAGATGTAGATGTGATTTTCTTTGATCCGGATATTTCTTATGAGGAAACCTTGTTCCTAGAGAAAAAGTTGAGAGCGGATTTTCCTCAGTATCAGTGGGAATTGAAAAATCAGGTCTATATGCACCAGCACAGCCCTCATACTGCTCCCTATAGCAGCTCTTGTGATGCTATGAGTAAGTATCCAGAACGATGTACGGCTGTTGGACTGCGCTTGAATGAAAAATCCGTTTTGGAACTCTTTACTCCATACGGTTTGGAGGATATTTTGAATTTTCAAGTTCGTCCAACTCCTCATTTTTTAGAGAATCAAGACCGAATGGTTCTCTATCGAACACGTCTATCCAAGAAAAATTGGCAGGAGAAATGGAAAAATTTGATTTTAAAAAATACTTAAGGAAACTTTAAGCTAGGAAGTGTATACTAAGTCCATAAGTTAAGAAGACCTTAACTTAAACTCCTAAAACTTTTTCATAATAATCTCCCTATAAAAAATAGAGTCGCCCAATCAGGCGGCTTATTTTTTTGAAAAATGGGCTTGGTGCCTGAGAATAATACTCAATGAAAATCAAAGAGCAAACTAGGAAGCTAGCCGCAGGCTGTACTTGAGTACGGCAAGGTGAAGCTGACGTGGTTTGAAGAGATTTTCGAAGAGTATAAATAGCTTAGTGATAGAAGAAAATAGGGAAATATGGTATAATGAAACGATAGATTTTTGAATAGGAATAAGATCATGTTTGGATTTTTTAAGAAAGATAGGGCTGTGGAAGTAGAGGTTCCGACACAGGTTCCTGCTCATATCGGCATCATCATGGATGGCAATGGCCGTTGGGCTAAAAAACGTATGCAACCGAGGGTTTTTGGACATAAGGCGGGCATGGAAGCATTGCAAACTGTGACCAAGGCAGCCAACAAACTAGGCGTTAAGGTTATTACAGTTTATGCTTTTTCTACGGAAAATTGGACTCGTCCAGATCAGGAAGTCAAGTTTATCATGAACTTGCCAGTAGAGTTTTATGATAATTATGTCCCGGAATTGCATGCGAATAATGTTAAGATTCAAATGATTGGGGAGACAGACCGCCTGCCTAAGCAAACCTTTGAAGCTCTGACTAAAGCTGAGGAATTGACTAAGAACAACACAGGGTTGATTCTTAATTTTGCCCTCAACTATGGTGGACGTGCTGAGATTACACAGGCTCTTAAGTTGATTTCCCAGGATGTGTTAGATGCCAAAATCAACCCAGGTGACATCACAGAGGAATTGATTGGCAACTATCTCTTCACCCAGCATTTGCCTAAGGAGTTACGAGACCCAGACTTGATTATCCGTACTAGTGGAGAATTGCGTTTGAGCAATTTCCTTCCATGGCAGGGAGCCTATAGTGAGCTCTATTTTACGGATACCTTGTGGCCTGATTTTGACGAGGTGGCTTTGCAGGAAGCCATTCTTGCCTATAATCGTCGTCATCGTCGATTTGGAGGAGTTTAGGAGGAAATATGACACAGGATTTACAGAAAAGAACCTTGTTTGCAGGGATTGCCCTGGCTATTTTCCTACCAATTTTAATGATTGGGGGACTCTTGCTTCAGATAGCAATTGGAATCATAGCCATGCTAGCAATGCATGAACTTTTGAAGATGAGAGGTCTAGAGACCATGACCATGGAGGGCCTCTTGACCCTCTTTGCAACCTTTGCCTTGACCATTCCTTTGGAGAATTACCTGACTTTTTTACCAGTTGATGGGAATGTGGTTGCCTATAGTGTGTTGATTTCAATCATGTTAGGAACGACTGTGTTTAGCAAGTCCTATACGATTGAGGATGCGGTTTTCCCTCTTGCTATGAGTTTCTATGTGGGCTTTGGTTTTAATGCTCTATTAGATGCTAGAATTGCAGGTTTAGATAAGGCACTATTAGCCTTGTGTATTGTTTGGGCAACAGACAGTGGTGCCTATCTTGTTGGGATGAACTATGGTAAACGAAAATTAGCTCCGACAGTTTCTCCAAATAAAACCTTTGAGGGTGCCTTGGGTGGTATTTTAGGTGCTATTTTAGTAACTATCATCTTTATGATGTTTGACAGAACAGTTGCTCTTCCGTATGGAATTTACAAGATGTCAGTCTTTGCTATTTTCTTTAGCATTGCTGGACAATTTGGTGATTTACTAGAAAGTTCGATCAAGCGTCACTTTGGTGTCAAGGATTCTGGGAAATTTATTCCTGGACATGGTGGTGTTTTGGATCGTTTCGATAGTATGTTGCTTGTATTTCCAATTATGCACTTGTTTGGACTCTTTTAATCAAAAGACGGAGGAAATACTATGCTCGGAATTTTAACCTTTATTCTGGTTTTTGGGATTATTGTAGTGGTGCACGAGTTCGGACATTTCTACTTTGCCAAGAAATCAGGGATTCTAGTGCGTGAATTTGCCATTGGTATGGGTCCCAAAATCTTTGCTCACATTGGCAAGGATGGAACGGCCTATACCATTCGAATCTTGCCTCTGGGTGGCTATGTTCGCATGGCCGGTTGGGGTGATGATACAACTGAAATCAAGACAGGAACTCCTGTCAGTTTGACTCTTGCTGATGATGGTAAGGTTAAGCGCATCAATCTTTCAGGTAAAAAATTGGATCAAACAGCTCTTCCTATGCAGGTGACCCAGTTTGATTTTGAAGACAAGCTCTTTATCAAGGGCTTGGTTCTGGAAGAAGAAAAAACATTTGCAGTGGATCACGATGCAACGGTTGTGGAAGCAGATGGTACTGAGGTTCGGATTGCACCTTTAGATGTTCAATATCAAAATGCGACTATCTGGGGGAAACTCATTACTAATTTTGCAGGCCCTATGAACAACTTTATCTTAGGTGTCGTTGTTTTCTGGATTTTAATCTTCATGCAGGGTGGTGTCAGAGATGTCGATACCAACCAGTTCCATATTATGCCCCAAGGGGCCTTGGCTAAGGTGGGAGTACCAGAAACGGCACAAATTACCAAGATTGGCTCACATGAGGTTAGCAACTGGGAAAGTTTGATTCAAGCTGTGGAATCAGAAACCAAAGATAAGACGGCACCAACCTTGGATGTGACTATTTCTGAAAAGGGTAGTGATAAACAAGTTATGGTTACTCCGGAAGAAAGTCAAGGCCGTTACCTTCTAGGTGTTCAACCGGGAATTAAGTCAGATTTTCTATCCATGTTTGTAGGTGGTTTTACAACTGCTACTGACTCGGCCCTCCGAATTCTCTCAGAACTGAAAAATTTGATTTTCCAACCGGATTTGAACAAGCTGGGTGGACCTGTTGCTATCTTTAAGGCAAGTAGTGATGCTGCTAAAAATGGAATTGAGAATGTCTTGTACTTCTTGGCAGTGATTTCCATCAATATTGGGATTTTTAATCTTATTCCGATTCCAGCTCTGGATGGTGGTAAGATTGTGCTCAATATCCTAGAAGCTATCCGCCGCAAACCATTGAAACAAGAAATTGAAACCTATGTCACCTTGGCCGGAGTGGTCATCATGGTTGTCTTGATGATTGCTGTGACCTGGAATGACATTATGCGACTCTTTTTTAGATAATCGAGGAATATTATGAAACAAAGTAAAATGCCTATCCCAACGCTTCGCGAAATGCCAAGCGATGCTCAAGTTATCAGTCACGCTCTTATGTTGCGTGCTGGTTATGTTCGCCAAGTATCTGCAGGTGTTTATTCTTACCTACCACTTGCCAACCGTGTGATTGAAAAAGCTAAAAGCATCATGCGCCAAGAATTCGACAAGATTGGTGCCGTTGAGATGTTGGCTCCTGCTCTTCTTAGTGCAGAGTTGTGGCGCGAATCAGGTCGTTATGAAACTTACGGTGAAGACCTTTACAAACTAAAGAACCGTGAAAAATCAGACTTTATCCTAGGTCCAACTCACGAAGAAACCTTTACAGCTATTGTCCGTGATTCTGTTAAGTCTTACAAGCAGTTGCCACTTAACCTTTATCAAATCCAGCCTAAGTATCGTGATGAAAAACGCCCACGTAATGGACTTCTCCGTACACGTGAGTTCATCATGAAAGATGCTTACAGTTTCCACGCTAACTATGATAGCTTGGACAGTGTTTACGATGAGTACAAGGCTGCTTATGAGCGTATTTTCACTCGTAGTGGTTTAGATTTCAAGGCTATTATCGGTGACGGTGGAGCCATGGGTGGTAAGGACAGCCAAGAATTTATGGCTATTACACCTGCTCGTACAGATCTTGACCGCTGGGTTGTCTTGGACAAGTCAGTTGCCTCATTTGATGAAATTCCTGCAGAAGTGCAAGAAGAAATCAAGGCAGAATTGCTCAAATGGATGGTCTCTGGTGAAGATACCATTGCTTACTCAAGTGAGTCTAGCTATGCAGCTAACTTGGAAATGGCAACAAATGAGTACAAACCAAGCAACCGTGTTGTCGCCGAAGAAGAAGTGACTCGTGTTGCAACACCAGATGTTAAATCAATCGATGAAGTTGCAGCCTTCCTCAACGTTCCAGAAGAACAAACGATTAAAACCCTCTTTTACATGGCAGATGGTGAGCTTGTTGCAGCTCTTCTAGTTGGAAATGATCAACTTAACGAAGTCAAGTTGAAAAACCACTTGGGAGCAGATTTCTTTGACGTTGCTAGTGAAGAAGAAGTGGCGAATCTTGTTCAAGCAGGATTTGGTTCACTTGGACCAGTTGGTTTGCCAGAGAATGTTAAAATTATTGCAGATCGTAAGGTGCAAGATGTTCGCAATGCAGTTGTCGGTGCTAACGAAGATGGCTACCACTTGACTGGTGTGAATCCAGGTCGTGATTTTACTGCAGAATATGTGGATATCCGTGAAGTTCGTGAGGGTGAAATTTCCCCAGACGGGCAAGGAGTCCTTAACTTTGCGCGTGGTATCGAAATTGGTCACATCTTCAAACTCGGCACTCGCTATTCAGCAAGCATGGGAGCAGATGTTTTGGATGAAAATGGCCGTGCTGTGCCAATTATTATGGGATGTTACGGTATCGGTGTTAGCCGTCTCCTTTCAGCAGTGATGGAGCAACACGCTCGCCTCTTTGTTAATAAAACGCCAAAAGGTGAATACCGTTACGCTTGGGGAATCAACTTCCCTAAAGAATTGGCACCATTTGATGTGCACTTGATCACTGTCAATGTTAAGGATGAAGAAGCGCAGGCCTTGACAGAAAAGCTTGAAGCAAGCTTGATGGGAGCTGGTTACGAAGTCTTGACAGATGACCGTAATGAACGTGTCGGAGTCAAATTCAGCGATAGTGACTTGATTGGATTGCCTATCCGTATCACTGTTGGTAAAAAAGCGGCCGATGGTATCGTCGAAGTGAAGATTAAAGCGACTGGTGACACCATCGAAGTTCATGCTGATAACGTGCTTGAAACGCTTGAAATCCTTAGCAAGAAATAAAAACTATAATCAGAAGAAAAACAAGGAAAAAATGTAACTAGTTTTTACCTTGTTTTTTCTGTATAATGGGAAAAATGACTAGATAAAGAGGTAAATGTATGCTAAGATTTCCAAAGGATTTTGTCTGGGGATCCTCTACTTCTGGACCACAAACAGAAGGACGTGTAGCTGGTGACGGTAAGGGAGATAATCTCTGGGATTATTGGTACCAAGTGGAGCCAAATCGTTACTATAATGGGATTGGTCCAGATAAGACATCGACCTTTTATGAACATTGGGAACAGGATATCGAGCTTTTGTTAGAGACTGGTCACACAGCCTTTCGGACTTCTATTCAGTGGTCACGGATTTTTCCACAAGGGCGTGGGGAAGTCAATTCTCAAGGTGTAGACTTTTACCGTAAGGTCTTTGAGGCTATTAAGGCTAAGGGGATTCGTCTTTTAGTCAATCTTTATCATTTTGATTTGCCTTTTGCTCTTCAAGAAGATGGTGATGGTTGGGAAAATAAGGCGACAGTTTCAGCCTATGAAGACTATGCTCGTTTTTGTTTTGAGACTTATGGAGATTTAGTGGATCAATGGATTACCTTTAACGAGCCCATCGTTCCTGTAGAATTTGGCTATTTTTACGATGCCCATTATCCACATAAGGTGGATGCAGAGGCAGCCGTTAAAGTAGCTTATCATACACAATTGGCCAGCAGTCGGGCGGTTAAGGCTTGTCATGAACTCTTGCCTGATTCCAAGATTGGGATTGTCCTCAACTTGACACCGGCTTATCCACGTAGCCAGCATCCTGCTGATGTCAAGGCTGCTCGTATTGCGGACCTTTTTCAGGCCCAATCTTTCTTAGATCCGTCTGTTTTGGGGACTTATCCACAGGAATTGGTAGAAATCTTGTATGAACACGGTCTCTTGCCTGATGCTACAGAGGAAGAGTTGGAGCTCATTCGTGACAATACAGTAGATTTTCTTGGTGTCAACTACTATCAACCTTTGCGTGTTATGGCACCTCGATTTGCTAAGCATCCAGAGAGTCCGCTCTTACCAGAACATTTTTACGAGCCTTATGTGATGCCTGGACGTAAAATCAATCCTCATCGTGGCTGGGAGATTTATGAGCAAGGGATTTATGACATTGCCCAAAATATCAAGGAAAATTATGGTAATATCGAGTGGATGTTGACAGAGAATGGTATGGGTGTTGAAGGAGAAGAAAAATTCCGTGAGAATGGAATGATTCAAGATGATTATCGTATTGACTTTGTAAAAGGTCATCTTCGTGAACTTCACCGTGCCATTGAAGACGGAGCCAATTGTAAGGGCTACTTGATTTGGACCTTTATCGATTGCTGGTCATGGCTCAATAGCTATAAAAACCGATATGGTCTAGTTGAGCTTGACTTGGAAACGCAAGAACGTCGTCTGAAAAAGTCAGGGCACTGGTTCAAGGAATTAAGCGATAATAATGGATTTTAAAAAGGACTTTGACTGATTATCCTAATTGGTCAGAGTTTTTTATTTATAAGAAGTTGGTATGAACTATACCAATTTTTACTCTTGACAAGTGAAAGAAACAAGTATATACTGTTTTTGCTGATTCTATAAAAGAGGAATTAGACTATACCAATTTTAAGGAGAAAGCACAGCTGGTCTGTGTCGTATATACTATGTGTGGAATTGTTGGTGTTGTTGGAAACACAAATGCAACTGATATTTTGATTCAAGGGCTTGAAAAGCTCGAATACCGTGGCTATGATTCTGCGGGAATTTTTGTCCTAGGTGGTGCTGAAAACCACCTAGTCAAGGCTGTAGGCCGTATCGCAGAATTATCTGCTAAGACAGCTGGTGTTGAGGGAACAACGGGTATCGGACATACTCGTTGGGCGACTCACGGAAAACCAACGGAAGACAATGCACACCCACACCGATCTGAGACAGAACGTTTTGTCTTGGTTCACAATGGGGTCATTGAGAACTATCTTGAAATCAAGGAAGAATACCTTGCTGGTCACCACTTCAAAGGGCAAACAGATACTGAAATCGCTGTTCACTTGATTGGAAAATTTGTGGAAGAAGATGGCTTATCAGTTCTTGAAGCCTTCAAAAAAGCTCTTCACATCATCCGTGGTTCTTATGCCTTTGCCTTGATTGACTCACAAGATCCTGAAGTCATCTATGTGGCTAAGAATAAATCACCACTTTTGATTGGGCTTGGGGAAGGCTATAACATGGTCTGCTCAGACGCAATGGCTATGATTCGTGAGACCAACCAATATATGGAAATTCATGACCAAGAGTTGGTAATCGTCAAGGCTGATAGTGTCGAAGTTCAAGATTATGATGGCAATCACCGTGAGCGTGCTAGCTATACTGCAGAGCTTGACTTGTCAGATATCGGTAAGGGAACTTATCCTTACTATATGCTTAAGGAAATCGATGAGCAACCAACTGTTATGCGTAAACTCATCCAAGCCTACACAGATGAGGCTGGTCAAGTAGTGGTTGACTCTGCTATCATCAAGGCTGTTCAAGATGCAGACCGCATCTACATCCTTGCAGCTGGAACATCTTACCACGCAGGATTTGCTTCTAAGAAGATGCTGGAAGAATTGACTGATACACCAGTTGAACTTGGAATCTCATCTGAGTGGGGCTACAGTATGCCACTGCTCAGCAAGAAACCACTCTTCATCTTTATCAGCCAATCTGGTGAAACAGCTGATAGCCGTCAGGTTTTGGTCAAGGCTAATGAAATGGGAATCCCAAGCTTGACAGTGACAAACGTACCAGGTTCAACTCTTTCACGTGAAGCCAACCATACCATGCTTCTTCATGCGGGTCCTGAAATTGCCGTAGCATCAACCAAGGCCTATACAGCGCAAATTGCAGCCCTTGCCTTTCTTGCAAAAGCAGTCGGTGAAGCGAACGGCAATGCTAAAGCGCAAGCCTTTGACCTAGTTCATGAATTGTCAATTGTAGCTCAGTCTATCGAATCAACTCTTTCAGAGAAAGAAACCATTGAATCTAAGGTTCGTGAACTTCTTGAAACAACACGCAACGCCTTTTATATCGGACGCGGTCAAGATTACTATGTAGCTATGGAAGCAAGTCTCAAACTCAAAGAGATTTCTTACATCCAGTGTGAAGGCTTTGCGGCAGGAGAACTCAAGCACGGGACTATTGCCTTGATTGAAGAAGGAACGCCTGTCTTGGCCCTCTTGTCAGATCCAGTTCTTGCCAACCACACTCGTGGAAATATCCAAGAGGTGGTAGCCCGTGGTGCCAAGGTTCTCACTATCGCAGAAGAGAATGTAGCCAAAGATACAGACGATATCATCCTTACGACTGTACACCCTTACCTCTCACCGATTTCAATGGTTGTACCAACGCAATTGGTCGCTTACTTTGCAACACTCCACCGTGGGCTTGATGTGGACAAACCACGTAATCTTGCTAAGTCAGTAACGGTAGAATAAACTAAAAAAAGTCTAGTTATCTAGGCTTTTTCTTATGAGCAAATTGGTTGCTTGTACTCAAGTTTCGTGTTAGAATAACTTTTCAAATTGCAGGAAAGAAATAGACGGGGAGAATCACAATGGTAGAATTGGGAATTTCAACATTTGGAGAAACAACGGTGCTTGAAGGGACTGGGCAGACTTACAGTCATGCTAAACGAATTCGCCAGTTGGTGGCGGAGATTGAGCTGGCTGACAAGCTTGGTTTGGATGTGTATGGGATTGGTGAGCACCATCGAGCGGATTTTGCGATATCTGCGCCAGAGATTGTTCTGGCAGCTGGGGCAGTCAATACCAAGAAGATTCGTTTGACCAGTGCAGTCAGCATTCTCTCAAGTATGGATCCGATTCGATTGTTCCAACAATATGCCACTATCGATGCTTTGTCAAATGGACGTGCGGAGATTATGGCCGGAAGGGGTTCTTTCACGGAATCTTTTCCCTTGTTTGGCTATGATTTGAAAGACTACGAAGCTCTTTTTGATGAGAAATTAGACTTGCTTCAATTAGTCAATGAAAAGATAAAACTAGATTGGCAAGGTCGATTGACCCAAACAATCTCTAGCAAAGAAGTTTATCCTCGTCCAGTTCAGGACAAATTGCCCTTGTGGATAGCGACAGGTGGTCATGTCGAATCAACTGTGAAGATTGCTCAGGCTGGTCTACCGATTGTTTATGCTATTATTGGTGGCAATCCGCGTTATTTTAAAAAGTTGATTCAGGCTTATCGTGAGATTGGAAGCGAAGCGGGTTATGCCAGTCAGGAACTAAAGGTTGGAGCTCATTCTTGGGGTTGGATTGCTGAAGATGGTGAGCAGGCTGTAAAAGATTATTTCCATCCGACTAAGCAAGTGGTGGATGCTATTTCCAAAGACCGTCCGCACTGGCAGGAATTGCGTTATGAGCAATATTTGGAGCAAGTTGGGCCAAATGGTGCTATGTTTGTGGGCAATTCAGATCAGGTGGCCGAAAAATTGATTCGCATGATTGAAGACTTAGGTTTGGATCGCTTTATGTTGCACCTACCTCTTGGTTCTATGCCTCATGAACAAGTCCTGAGA
Organism: Streptococcus bovismuti; assembly: GCF_042436615.2. Lineage (GTDB taxonomy): Bacteria > Bacillota > Bacilli > Lactobacillales > Streptococcaceae > Streptococcus. The sequence goes on from NZ_JBHMFR020000005.1 coordinate 99,388, forward strand.
GCTATTGAACTCTTCGGTACACAAGTTGTACCCAAAGTACGGGCTTATTTTGCCATGAAAGAGGCTTAATAAAAAATCCTAATCAGGCTGATAAAAAATCTATATAACAACTATTTTAAAAAAGCAATAAACAGAAAAGAATCTCTGAAAAGCTAGTAAAATCAAGCTTTCCAGAGGTTTTTTTCTCTATTGATATAAACAATCTCAATCAAGTCGATAGTCAATATATATTGGGAAAAGGTCAAAAGGAGTGGTAAGATGGTTTCAATCCAAATGGAAGGAGAAAAGTATGACAAGTAAAAGAGAGCTAGTTTTTAAAGCCATCCGAGGAGAAGAGGTGGAACGAGTTCCTGTAGGCTTTTGGTTTCATTTTGTAACACTGGAGGAAAAAGGGCAAGGTTTAAATAACCCACGTATCTTTCAAAAAAGTGTAGAGGGACATCGGGAGTACGTTGAAAAAATTCATCCTGATTTTGTCAAAATGATGAGTGACGGATTTTTTATTTATCCAAGTAATGTCTACAGTCCTTTGGTTTCAAGTATTCAGGAGCTGGCTTCTATTGAGTCGATTGGTGAAAACCATCCTTGGATTCAGCAACAAGTAGAAGTGGTACAAGACATTCGAGAGACCTTCACTGAGGAGATTGCTTCATTCTACAATATCTTTTCTCCAATTTCCTATCTGAAAAGATGGTTTCGTACAGAGACTTCTAGAGGTGATAAGGAGGTTGCAGATATTTTTCTTGAAAATCCAGAGTTATTCAGTGAAATTTTAGACGTGATAGCAGAGGATATCGCTATCCTAACTAAAAAAATCATTCAGGATGGTGGAGCAGATGGAATCTATCTCAGTACTCAAGAAATTCAGGATGAGCGCATCACAGCAGAATTGTATCAGACCTATATTGAGCCAAGCAACATAAAGGTTTTAGAAGCTGCCAATCAGGTAGGTGGGGTAAATATCCTGCATATCTGCGGTTTCCAAGGTGCCAGTAACAATGTGACTATTTTCAAAGATTATCCAGCCCAGGTTTTCAATTGGGCAACCCACCATGAAGCAGTCAGTTTACCTCAAGGTCAGGAGCTATTTCATGGCAAAGCGGTCTTGGGTGGTTTTGAAAATGGGAAGCAGAGCCTGCTTTATGGAGGTAGCAAGGCTAAACTACAAGAGGAAACCAAACGCTTGTTAGCTGAGGCTGGGACTAGAGGGGTCCTTCTTGGAGCGGATTGTACAGTTCCAGATGACTTTGAATTAGAAAGATTGGACTGGATTCGTCAGGCTGCTATTTTAGAATAGGAGGGCCTTATGAAAAGAAAAAAGTGGCTATTGGCAGGGATGGTCCTTGGCTTTGTCATCCTACTTGCGATTAGTATTACCAAGGGATTTAATTGTAAGGAAGGGTCAAGATGTCATGGGATTCAGGATTTTCAGAAGGGAAGTCTTCCTTTTATTCAAACCAATGATATTGCCAGTGTTTTATTAGTCGAAAAAGAAAGAAATGGAGAATAGAGATGTCAGAAAAAAGAGAATGGGTTTTAAAAGCATTTAGAGGAGAAGTGGTTGACCGTGTACCTGTAGGTTTTTGGCACCACTTTACATCAGAAGAGGAATGGTTAAAGGGATTTTCCAATCCTGTGATTATTGAAAAGAACATACAAGGTCACAAACAATTTATCCGTGAACTAAATCCAGACTTTATCAAGTTGATGAGTGATGGCTATTTTGCTTATCCAAATCCAGTTATTGCCAAAGGGAAGTCACTCCAAGAGCTGGCGGAGATTCAACCTCTGGGTGAAGATCATCCGTGGATTAGAGAGCAGGTAGAATTAGTGAAGAAGATTAAGCAGGAGTTTACGGAGGACATTGTTGCTATTTACAATATTTTTGCGCCTGTGACCTACCTCAAATGGTTACTTGGAGAAGTGTCTGGTGGAGATGATCTCATTGCAGATTTCTTAGTTCAAGATTCTCAGAAATTGAAAAAAGTCCTTGATGTGATTGCGCAAGATATCGCTAGCTTGAGTCAAGCTATTATTAAAGATGCAGGAGCAGACGGTATTTATCTCAGTGTGCAAAGTATTCAGGATGCGCGTGTTTCTGCTGAAGCCTATCAGGAGATTATTGCACCGAGTGAACTGACTGTTTTAAAAGCGGCTAAGTCGGTTGGTGGGGTAAATATCCTTCATATCTGTGGCTATGAAGGAGCTCGAAACGATATTCATATCTTTGCCGACTATCCAGCTCATGTTTTTAACTGGGCAGTTGGTCCAGAAGGAATTAGCCTAAAAGAAGGTCGTGAGATTTTCAAGGGTCGTGCTGTTCTGGGAGGATTTGAAAACGGTAAAGATGGCCTTCTTTATCGAGGCAGTAAGGAAGAAATTCAAGCTGAAACCAAACGATTGGTAGAAGAAACAGGAAAAGAGGGCTTCATACTTGGAGCAGATTGTACCATTCCGAGTGATATTGCAGTGGAGCGTATCCAGTGGGTGAGAGAGGCATTAGATAAATAAAGGAGAAGAATATGAGTAAGAAAACATGGATTATTGGTGGAGTTGCGGTTGCGGCAGTGCTTGGAGCAACGATTATTGGTAGAACTTTGGCGGGAGCATCTGCTAAAGGTGCAGATGCAGTTTCATCTGGACAAGTAACAACTTTAAAAGTTGCCCATACTCAAAACTATGTCCCTTATGATTTTATTGACGAAAAAGGGGAATCAGATGGTTATGAAGTCGCTGTTTTAAAGGCGGTTGATGAGAAATTAGCAGATTATAAATTTGAGTATACTGGAACTAGTGATGATGATCTCTTGATTGGACTTGAGTCTGGCAAGTACGATATTGGAACTAAAGGTGCTTGGTATACAGATGAACGGGCTAAGAAATTTATTATTCCATCTGAGCCAGTAGGAGCCAGCATTATTGGTTTTACTGTTAGAAAAGAAGATGAAGCCAAATATAAGAATATTGATGATTTTGCCAAAAATAAAGGGAAATTAGTACCCATCTCTCCTCAAAATGCTCAGTGGAATGTCATCAATAGTTATAACGAGAAGCATAAGGATGCACCAATTGAGTTGACAGCTGCTGAATCTTTCAAAGTGGCAGACGCTTATGCTTGGGTTTTAGAAGGACGTTATGATGCCTTCTTTGATATCAAACTTTCTTTTGAAAAAGCAGTGACAGCTGAGGATGGTTCTTACCACCAATATGCGGACAAACTTAGCTGGTTCCCATATAAAGGAATCCCGACCTATCCATTGATTCACCGTGATGAAAAGGGCGAGAAGTTTGCTAAAGAATATGAAAAAGCGATTAAAGAATTAAAAGAAGACGGTACTCTAGCTAAACTTTCTCAAAAATACTTTAAAGAAGATGTCTTTAGTTATGTTGATAAAGATTAGATAAGCAAGCAGGTATGTTAGAAAGAGGTTTACATGGTTTCATATGATTTTTCAAGAGTGTTCAAATTTTTACCTACCTTATGGCAGGCTCTTCCTATGACCTTGTCCATTCTCTTTTTTACTACAATCCTTGGCTCCCTTTTCGGTGGCTTACTGGCTTGGGCACAAGTGGGAGAAGACAAGACTTTTGCAGGTCTTTCCAAGGGATATATTTTCACTCTTCGCTGTACTCCCCCAATTGTTTTACTGTTTTTAGTCTTTTATGGTTTACCTGAATTTTTAAAATGGTGGTTGAATTTAGATATTAACAACTGGTCTAAAACGGTCTTCGTATTATTTACCATGGTCTTGCTGTTTGCGGCTATCATTGCAGAAGTGTTTAAGGCCTCCTATCAGGCAATTCCCAAAGGTCAGATGGAGGCTGGAGTCAGTATTGGTCTGACCCCTAGTCAGACATTTTGGAGAATCATTTTTCCTCAGGCTTTTCAAGTGGCTCTTCCAAATATGACGACCGCTATTCTAAATTTGATGCGGGACGCTGCCCTAGCCTATACGATTGGTTTTGTGGATGTCATGGGGGCTGGGAATCTCTTAATCAGTCGCAATTTGGGGAATTACTCTCTTGAAACCTATACAGCGGTTGCCATTCTTTATTGGGGTGTGGCCTTGGCTGTTTCCTTCTTGAGTCGCTTGTTAGAAAAATCTTTGGAAACGAAAGGGAGATAGGATATGGATTTGGACTATATTGCAAAAACCTTTTTAGAGACCTTAAAAGGGGTACCGACCACCTTGATTATCATGATTGTAGCCATGGTCTTAAGTTTTGTACCTGCCTTGTTTTTAGCTCTGGGACAAATATATAAAGTCAAAGGTGTTCGAACTTTCTCTCTCGTGTATCTAGCTTTTATAAGAGCAACACCTCCGATTTTGCTGATTCTTTTCTTTTATAGTTTGTTTCCGAGTTTGCTCAATCAATTTCTTAAAAGCATAGGAAGTAATGTTGACATCTTTAAACTCAATCCTATCTATTATGCTTTTATTATCTACAGCTTGATGACAACAGGGAGTTTATCAGAAATCTTACGTTCGGCTATTTTGACTGTCGATAAGGGACAATTAGAAGCTGCACAAGCGATTGGATTGACCAGTAGCCAGGCCTATGTGAGGATTGTTTTTCCACAGGCCTTGCGTTCAGCCCTGCCCAATTTGACTAATTTAGTCATAAATATTGTAAAAGGAACCTCTTTGGTCTTTGTGATGACTATTAAGGATATTACAGCTATTGCCCGTGTTGAAGCGTCTTATGGTTATCAGTATTTTGAATCATACTTTGTTATCTTTTTACAGTACATTCTTATTTGCGGATTGATTCAATGGGGCTTTTCACTCTTAGAGAAACGCTATATTCGAAGAGAAAAGGGACAAGTAGCGCCCACTACAGGTTTAGCATAGGAGGATACAATGTTACAGGTAGAACATGTTGCAAAAAAATTTGGAGACAGACAAGTCTTAGAAGATGTTAATCTCAAGGTCAACCAAGGGGATGTGGTTGTAATCTTGGGGCCATCTGGATCAGGTAAAACGACTTTTCTCAGATGTCTCAATCATTTAGAAAAGGCTGATAGTGGTTCTTTGAAGCTTGGGGATAAAGACTACGACCTTGGCAAATTGACTAAAAAAGACATTTTAGAAATTCGCCAAAAGACCGCTTTTGTTTTCCAACATTATAATTTATTTGCCAATAAAACAGCCTTGGAAAATATTTTGGAGGGCTTGGTGATTGCTCGGAAAATTCCTAAGGAAGAAGCAATCAAACGTGCGGAAGCAGCCTTAGAAAAAGTTGGTTTACTGGCTTATAAGGATTACTATCCATCTCAACTTTCTGGAGGTCAGCAACAACGAATCGGTATTGCCCGTGCAATTGCTGTGAAACCAGAGGTCATTCTGTTGGATGAGCCAACATCAGCCTTGGATCCAGAGTTGGTAGGGGATGTTTTGGATGTTTTAAAACAGTTAGCAAAAGAAGGGGTTACTATGGTAGTAGTGACTCATGAGATGGGCTTTGCCAGAGATGTAGCCAATCATGTCATTTTTATGGATGGTGGGAAAATTGTTGAAGAAAATAATGCCCATGAATTCTTTAGCCGTCCAAAAGAAGAACGAACCAAGCAATTTTTGGCACGAATCCTTTCGGATGCGACCTATAGTGTGGAATATATGATTTGATAGATAGGATTATCAGGGCAAAAATCAATCCCCCGAGCATTAATGCTCGGAGGATTTTTCTATAGGAGGGCTAGTTTAATTCTCTTTTTTGTTTTTTAGTAAGAACCCGAGACCGAGAAGGGCAAGGATGCTGATTCCTATGAACAGGAATTTGTTATCGTTTTTAGTTCCTGTATTTGGAAGTTCAGCTTGTTTAGCTAGGGGTGCAGGTTTATTTTCCTTGCTAGAGTTTTCTACCGATTCGTTTTGAACCGCCTCTTTTACAGATGATGCTTGTGCTTCTTGTGTTGGTTGTGAAGCTTGTGAATCAGTTGTAGCTTGGCTAGGTTTATCTTCTGCATCAGCTACTTTTGCATCTGGTTTAGGAGCATCTGGTGTAGTAGAGTCAGGTCTAACTTGTGGAGCTGGATCTTGATGTTCAGGTTTGACCACTCGGTTTGAAATAGTACCTTGGTCATTATTTTGCCCTTGTTCTTGTTTTAAGCTGGAAAGGTCAAATTCTGGTTTTTCTTCCACAGCTGGGGCAACGATGGCACCGCCTTGAGAGATTCGAAGAACAGTGGCTGTAAGGGCATTTAATTTCAAGCCTTTTTCAGTCCATTCAAGTCCTTTCGGGTTGGCAATTCCAACTGGTCCTGCTTGGTTCTCATCTGCCAAAACTTCAGCATTTCTGAGGTGGGCAAAGGCAGTTCCCAAATTAAATTCGCGGGCTTTTTCGTCAGCATTGACAAAGACTGCATAGATGTCTCCATTTGGAGCAGTGATTTGGTAGCCAATCACTACGTCCTCTTTTTCTACACCATTTTGTCCTGGGACAGTGATGAGGTGGACACGGTCTTTGATATCTTGGAGGCTCTTAAGTCGGAAGGCATCTGTAGATTGACGAAGGGCAATCAACCCTTTCATGTAGTCACGGCTTTTGACATTTTCAGGGAAAGCTTTTCCATCTGTAGCCTTAGTCCAGTCAAACTTGTTGACTGCATCACTAGAGTCGTAAGAGTCATGGATGAAGTAAGGATAGTCAAATGGATTGCCATCCTTATCACGCAACAAGTGAGATTTATTTGGAACTTTATCCTCTGCTACTGGAGTCTTGTAGGCTGGGTCACGGAATTGTTTGGTGCGACCATATTCTTGACCAGAGTGGATAAACGGAGTCCCTTGAGCTGTCAAGACCATGAGATTTCCAAGTCGCAAACGACGATGAATTTCAGCATAGTTCTCAGCCTTGCTTGGGTCTTTTTTGATAGACTGAGCGATGATGTCAAAGAGGGTCAAGTTATCATGGGCTGCGATGTATTGAATCACATCGCCAGGACTGTCTGCTTCAAAGTTGGTTGGTTGAGCAATCAGATTTTTGAAGATAGTGTTGATATCACGCTTGCCACCTGTGATAAAGGCAGGTTGACCTTCGTTTGGATAACCAGACTTGAGGTTGTTACGGATGTCGTCTGAAAAGACAGCGACAGTATCGGTATGCTTCATCCAATCTTGGTCAGCAGCTTTAGTAGGCATATTTTCATCACCAGCATAGGTTCTCCAACCTTCACCCAGCATGATTAGGTTAGGATTGAGGGCGCGTGCAGCCTTGTAAGCTTCTTCGATAGAAGCTGCATCGTGGTCACCCATCATATCGAAACGGAATCCATCCACTTTGTAGGTATCAACTAGATATTTGATAGAGTCAACTAGGAGCCGTTTAGTCATATGGTGGGTTGTTCCCAAGCGTCCACCACCAAAGCTAGTGCGAGGTGTCCCATCAGCATCCATAAAGTGGTAGTAGTTTGGTTCTAAATCTTCAAAGATATCGACTTTGGCTGTATGGTTATAAACTACATCCAGAATAGCTCCCATGCCACGTTTGTGGATTTCGTTGATGAGGTTTTTAAATTCTGCAATTCGTTTTTCTGGATTCTTAGGATCGCTTGAGTACATACCAGTCAATGAGAAGTAGTTTTGAGGGTCATATCCCCAGTTGTAATTGCTGTTGCTTGAAGCATAGTCAGACAAGCGTTCATGATTTTTCAATTCATTGACAAAGTAGTAAGACAAGACTGGAAGGAGCTGGATGTGGGTTACACCCAAGTCTTTGAGGTAGTCTAGTTTTTCGATAAAGGCTTCAAAGGTACCAAATGGTTTGGTCAAGTCTTTTGCAATGGCAGGATCTGAGGTGAAGTCACGCACATGAGCTTCGTAGATAACGGCATCTTCACGAGTCTTGAAATTGTGAATCTTACCATAAGTCAAGTCTTGAGGTCCGAGTTTGGCTGGATCTACAAAGGCGGCTTTAGCCACTTTATGGGCATCGTCAATCTTAGCATCGTCACTATTCCAAGCAGCGAGGGACTTAGCGTAAGGATCGAGTGCAAGAACAGTTTTACCTTGACGTTCGATTTGGTATTGATAATAGTATCCAGTGAAATCTGTGATTCCGAGTTTGTTTGTGCTATCTAGAGTTTGTTTCCAAGTTCCTCTTTCCCCTTTTTCAAGAGCGACAGTTCCAACCACTTTTTCAGGGTTATTCTTGTCGTAGACAACGACAGAAACCTTGTCAGCACTTGGTGACCAAAGGGTTAAATCAACTTGTTTTCCTTCTTCTTTTAGGTCAGCTCCAAGTTTGCCATCATAACTGTAAGTCTCATCTTTCAGACGCCAGCTTGTTTTGGTAGTGAATTGGTCGGAATTGTAGCTAACAGTATATGGATGTTTTGTGTCAGAGAAATCTCCGCTGTAGGTCACTTTCTTACCAGCTTCATCGATTGCAACATCGGTGATAGTTACCTTGTTTCCTAGGTGATTAGTGATGTTAGAGTGTTTGAGGATATCCTCTTTTTTAGCACCGACAAGTGTTGAAAAACTACTCTCAATGCTAGAAGTGCCTACGTGTTGGGCTCCTGTCATACGGATATCATGGACATAGTATGGATTTGTGTAAATCGATTCATCATCGTCTTTTAGGAAAATTTGGCTATGATTTTTTAAATCTGTGAACTTATAATCTTCTTTACGGATTTTCACATCGTCTCCTTGTTTGTTTCTGTCTAGTAATAAAAATCCAAGGTCTTTAGCTGCATCTTTGAGTGGAATATCGATATAGCGACCATATTTGCCTGTAGCCGTAAAGTCTGTTCCATTAGGCCATTCACCACTACTTGGCTCTTTCACATCTCCCCAGTACCAGAGAGACTTCTTGTCATAGTTGCCATCTGTGCGGTAGTAGTTGACACGAATAGTTCCTGCAGGCTGTGGTTCGTAAGAGAAAACCTTGTTATCTTGGTCCAACCAAGCCTCATTCATCTTTGGTGCCAGTTTTTCTACTGATTTATCGCCGGTTAGATTTTTCCCAGCTGTATTATTGATGAGGAAGCTAATTTTCTTGGCTTGTTCTCCCTTTAATTTGACATCTAAGTAATAGCCGTAGTCATCTTTTTTGGCATCCTTGAAGGACAAGGCTCCGTTAGGCCAATTTTCAGATGGTTTTTCAACATCGTCCCAAGTCCATAGTCCTTGAGTATCCTTGTTTTCTTCAGGAAGTTTTTTGACGTGGATACGGAAGTAATTGTCTTCGATGGGCTCTTCTGACTTAGTTTCAGTCGTTACTGGATTCGTAGAAGTAGTTGGCTCACTTGAACGATCTTGTCTGGTTTGTGGTGCTGAATCGGCTGAGGTTGAAACAGGAGTTGTTGGCTCTGTTGCAGGTTTTTCTTCTTTTTTCTCTAGGGAAGCGTTTGCATTTTCAGGCGAAGAAATATCACTTTCGTTCTTATCAGAGTTAACTGCTGTATCAGTAAGAGGTTGTGCAAGGGCAGTAGTGGTTTCATTACTAGTTGCCTTATTGCTTGTAGTATTTTCGTTGGCTGAGATAGTTGGTGTAGCCATGGCAAGAAAGACAAAACTTGCTCCAATAAGGACAGAACCAGTTCCATTCTTGAGGGAACGGATGCTGTAGACCATTTTTTTCTCAGTGTGAGATGGTGTTTTTCTCATAATCATTCTCCAATCAATAAATTTCTTTATCAGTATAGCACTTAGTAAAACAAGATGCAAGCGTTTTCCTAAAATTAAAATAAAAGAAAAATCGCAACAGATTTTGTTACGATTTAGCCAGTCTTTCTTTATGAATTTGAGAAGCCAGAAGGTGGAGGTGGTAGAATAATTCTGAAGTAGAGAAGTTACGACTGTAGATAAGTGGTTTCGGAGAGTTGGTGACAGGAAAGGTAGTGATAATAATATCGTGAGGGATTTGATTGAGAACTGAGAAAGAAATCGTAGATTCTTCCCAAGAATCAAAGAGATAGAGATTGTTGCCGTAGTGAGTTAGGGTATCGATTAGACTTTGTGCATGATGGCTATCCAGATGACTAATGACCAAAACACGTATTTTTGGAAGTTTTTGAAGCAGTTGGACTAAAATCCGATGCCCTTGGATGGTGAGGGTGTAGATCATCTCTTGTAGCTTACTTGACTTACTGTTTAGCCCCATCTCAGTCAAATAAGATTGGAATTTGTGTTGACTTACTTCAAATAGTTTTGGAAATTCTGCTTGATAATTGCTTAAAATCCGGGATTTCTGTCTGTCGAGAGACTGGTTACTGAGTAAATGAAAGAAATCAGATTGGGCAGTGTAGTGGAGGAGCCAAATCAATTCCTCACGATTTTCAATCTGTAGGTGAAATTCTCTAGCTAACTCTTCTAAGATTTGACTCAATAAACGGTAGGATTTTTGGATATGATGAATATCACCCAGTGCTCCGTTGTTAGGATTGTTTGCAATTTGAAGAGATTTGATTGGGTTTGAAAATAGCTGTTCCAGTGTTTCCATTGTCGGTTCAAAGCAGAGTTTTTTAGCCATCTTCTTAATATTTTCTTCAAACTGCGTAATTTGCATGAGAGAACTGTAGTGACTGGTTAAAAGGGGAGTAGGATTTTCAATGAAGTGACTTTTATTAAACCGCTCTAGATTAATAGCTAGGGTATATTTGATTTGCCGTAAGCTACTGAGGTTGGGTGAAACTTGTTGGGCGTCCAAAAATAGCTGAATCAAGTGAGTGAGTGATTCTTCAGAAATAGAAGGGAAGGGCCAATCTAGAAAGTCGTAACTTTGGCTAAAGTAGTCTAGATAAAAGGCACGAATGTCCTCTTCTGTTCCCTTCATGACTAAAGGGGAAAGTTGGATTTTGATGCCATAGTGTTGGGGAAGTTTAGTATTTAGATGCTGGATGATTTCCTGAACTCGTTCGCAACTCATTACAAGTTCTTGACACATTTGCTCGAGTGATTGTTCCTCATTGAAAAACAACTGGTTCAAAAAGGAGTAGGTGTCAGATCGTTTAAAAATCGCAATCCTGGGATCCAAGGTGTTTTGGAAGTCAAACTGCAACTGAATGCCTTTTTTTCTTGATTGAAGCAGGAGGTTTGGAAATAATTGTTCAAGCTTAAAAAGGTGTTCTTGCAATTCTTCTATTGAAAAATTCAGCTTCTTAGCCAAGTCTAGAATTTCTATCCAATCATGGTGTTTGGTTAATTCTTCCAGTAAGAATAGCAAATCTTGTTCAGTCTTAGAAAGCAAGATATTCATCATAAATCTCCCTATATATTTATACATATATATTAAAAGAAAACTCTAGTAAAGTCAAGAAAAATAACCTAATATAAAATAGGAAAATCGTAATTTACTATATTTTTGTGAACTACTAAGCTGAAAATGAAATTTGCAAAGCGATTATTGAATTTAATTTTTTAATTTTTATAGGAAAAGATTTTGTCAAAAATTCGTCAATCCCCTTGAAAAATCTAGCTAAATAGGGTATAATACGAATAATCATTTGTCGTAGGTTTTGTCTGAAATATTGTCCAGACAAGGCTCACAGCAGTTAAATCTTCTGAAAAAGTCAGATTTAGCTGCTCTTTTTGTGCTTTTTTTCAGGATTTTGAGTGTTTGTAACAAAGACTTAAAGATTCTGAAAATTTATCAAGAGGACACGGTGATAGGGGTTTTTAAAACCATATGACGATTAGAAAAGCCTGATTGACAAGGCTTGGAACTTATTTACAAAGGAGAATCATCTTGGCAGGACATGACGTTCAATACGGGAAACATCGTACCCGTCGTAGTTTTTCAAGAATCAAAGAAGTTCTTGACTTACCAAATTTGATTGAAATTCAAACTGACTCATTCAAAGATTTCCTAGACCATGGTCTGAAGGAAGTGTTTGAAGATGTATTGCCAATTTCAAACTTCACAGACACAATGGAGTTGGAATTTGTTGGATATGAAATCAAGGAACCAAAATATACGCTAGAAGAAGCTCGTATTCACGATGCTAGCTACTCAGCACCAATTTTTGTAACCTTCCGCTTGATCAATAAAGAAACAGGCGAAATCAAAACCCAAGAAGTTTTCTTTGGTGATTTCCCAATCATGACTGAAATGGGTACTTTCATCATCAATGGTGGTGAACGTATCATCGTATCTCAGTTGGTCCGCTCACCAGGTGTTTACTTTAACGATAAAGTTGATAAAAACGGTAAAGTGGGCTACGGTTCAACTGTTATCCCTAACCGTGGAGCTTGGTTGGAACTTGAAAGCGACTCAAAAGATATCGCCTACACTCGTATCGACCGTACTCGTAAGATTCCATTTACGACATTGGTTCGTGCGCTTGGTTTCTCAGGTGATGATGAAATCTTTGATATCTTTGGTGATAGCGAATTGGTTCGCAACACTGTTGAAAAAGATATCCACAAGAACCCAATGGACTCTCGTACAGACGAAGCCTTGAAAGAAATTTACGAACGCCTTCGTCCAGGTGAGCCTAAGACTGCTGAAAGCTCACGTAGCTTGCTTGTAGCTCGTTTCTTTGACCCACGTCGTTATGACTTGGCAGCTGTCGGTCGTTACAAAATCAATAAAAAACTCAATGTTAAAACACGCTTGCTCAACCAAACCATTGCAGAGCCATTGGTAGACCCTGAAACTGGAGAAATCTTGGTAGAAGCTGGAACAATCATGACTCGTAGTGTGATTGAAAGCATCGAAAGCTATTTGGATGGCGACTTGAACAAGATTGTCTACATTCCAAATGATGCAGCGGTTGTGACTGAGCCAGTTGTTCTTCAAAAATTCAAGGTTGTTGCTCCAACTGATCCAGACCGTGTTGTAACCATCATCGGTAATGCTAATCCAGATGACAAGGTTCGTATCGTCACTCCTGCAGATATCCTTGCTGAAATGAGCTACTTCCTCAACTTGGCTGAAGGACTTGGCCGTGTAGATGACATCGACCACCTTGGGAACCGTCGTATCCGTGCGGTTGGTGAATTGCTTGCTAACCAAGTACGTCTTGGGCTTTCTCGTATGGAACGTAATGTCCGTGAACGTATGTCTGTTCAAGACAACGAAGTCTTGACGCCACAACAAATCATCAACATCCGTCCTGTAACAGCTGCGGTTAAAGAATTCTTTGGTTCATCACAGTTGTCACAGTTTATGGACCAACACAACCCACTTTCTGAGTTGTCTCACAAACGCCGTTTGTCAGCCTTAGGACCTGGTGGTTTGACACGTGACCGTGCTGGATATGAAGTGCGTGACGTGCACTACACTCACTACGGTCGTATGTGTCCAATCGAGACACCTGAAGGACCTAACATCGGTTTGATCAATAACTTGTCATCTTACGGACACTTGAACAAATATGGATTTGTTCAAACACCATACCGTAAGGTTGACCGTGAAACAGGCGTTGTTACGAACGAAATCGTTTGGTTGACAGCCGATGAAGAAGATGAATTTACTGTAGCACAGGCTAATTCTCGTCTGAATGAAGATGGAACATTTGCTGAGAAAGTTGTCATGGGACGTCACCAAGGGGTCAACCAAGAGTATCCAGCTAATGTTGTTGACTACATGGACGTTTCACCAAAACAGGTAGTTGCCGTTGCGACAGCATGTATTCCTTTCTTGGAAAACGATGACTCCAACCGTGCCCTCATGGGAGCCAACATGCAACGTCAGGCTGTGCCGTTGATTAATCCTAAAGCACCTTACGTTGGTACTGGTATGGAATACCAAGCAGCCCACGATTCAGGAGCTGCTGTGATTGCTCAGTATGACGGTAAAGTTACTTATGCAGATGCTGACAAGGTAGAAGTTCGTCGTGAAGATGGTTCATTAGACGTTTACCATATTCAAAAATTCCGTCGTTCAAACTCAGGTACTGCCTACAACCAACGTACGCTTGTTAAAGTTGGTGATGTCGTTGAAAAAGGCGATTTCATCGCTGACGGACCTTCTATGGAAAATGGAGAAATGGCGCTTGGACAAAACCCAATCGTTGCCTACATGACTTGGGAAGGTTACAACTTCGAGGATGCCGTTATCATGAGCGAACGCTTGGTCAAAGACGATGTCTATACATCTGTCCACCTTGAAGAATATGAATCAGAAACGCGCGATACAAAGCTTGGGCCTGAAGAAATTACTCGTGAAATTCCAAACGTTGGTGAAGATGCCCTTAAAGACCTTGATGAAATGGGTATTATCCGTATCGGTGCTGAGGTTAAAGAAGGTGACATCCTTGTAGGTAAAGTAACACCTAAGGGTGAGAAAGACCTTTCAGCTGAAGAACGTCTCTTGCACGCTATCTTTGGAGACAAGTCCCGTGAAGTGCGTGATACTTCTCTTCGTGTACCACACGGTGCCGATGGTGTCGTTCGTGATGTTAAGATCTTTACACGTGCAAATGGAGATGAGTTGCAATCAGGTGTTAACATGCTGGTTCGTGTCTACATCGCTCAAAAACGTAAGATCAAGGTCGGAGATAAGATGGCCGGACGTCACGGAAACAAAGGGGTTGTCTCTCGTATCGTTCCTGTAGAAGACATGCCTTACCTTCCAGACGGAACTCCAGTCGATATCATGTTGAACCCACTTGGGGTGCCATCACGTATGAATATTGGTCAGGTTATGGAGCTCCACCTTGGTATGGCGGCTCGTACTCTTGGTATCCACATCGCTACACCAGTCTTTGACGGAGCAAGTTCTGAAGACCTTTGGTCAACTGTTAAAGAAGCAGGTATGGATAGTGATGCCAAAACAATCCTTTACGATGGACGTACTGGTGAACCATTTGATAACCGTGTGTCAGTTGGTGTCATGTACATGATCAAACTCCACCACATGGTTGACGATAAATTGCACGCGCGTTCAGTCGGACCTTACTCAACTGTTACCCAACAACCACTCGGAGGTAAAGCTCAGTTTGGTGGACAACGTTTCGGTGAGATGGAGGTTTGGGCTCTTGAAGCTTACGGTGCGTCAAATGTCCTTCAAGAAATCTTGACTTACAAGTCTGACGATATTAACGGACGTTTGAAAGCTTATGAAGCTATTACAAAAGGAAAACCAATTCCAAAACCAGGTGTTCCAGAATCCTTCCGAGTTCTTGTAAAAGAATTGCAATCTCTTGGTCTTGACATGCGTGTCCTTGACGAAGATGATCAAGAAGTGGAACTTCGTGACTTGGATGAAGGAATGGACGAAGATGTCATCCACGTAGATGACCTTGAAAAAGCCCGCGAAAAAGCAGCCCAAGAGGCTAAAGCAGCCTTTGAAGCTGAAGAAGCTGAAAAAGCAACAAAAGCGGAAGCAACAGAAGAAGCTGCTGAACAAGAATAAGCAGTTCACTTAGAATAGAAAGGGAAGAAATAGTGGTTGATGTAAATCGTTTTAAAAGTATGCAAATCACCCTAGCTTCTCCAAGTAAAGTCCGTTCATGGTCTTATGGAGAAGTCAAAAAACCTGAAACAATCAATTACCGTACCTTGAAACCAGAACGTGAAGGACTCTTTGATGAAGTTATCTTTGGTCCTACAAAAGACTGGGAATGTGCTTGTGGTAAGTACAAACGCATTCGTTACAGAGGGATTGTTTGTGACCGTTGTGGGGTTGAAGTAACGCGTACAAAAGTTCGTCGTGAGCGTATGGGGCATATCGAATTGAAAGCTCCTGTATCTCACATCTGGTACTTCAAGGGGATTCCAAGCCGTATGGGCTTGACCCTTGATATGAGCCCTCGTGCTCTCGAGGAAGTTATCTACTTTGCGGCTTATGTGGTGATTGATCCTAAGGATACACCACTTGAGCACAAGTCTATCATGACAGAGCGCGAATACCGTGAGCGCTTGCGTGAGTATGGTTATGGATCATTCGTTGCCAAGATGGGTGCCGAAGCTATCCAAGACCTTTTGAAACAAGTAGATCTTGAAAAAGAAATTGCTGAACTCAAAGAAGAGTTGAAAACAGCTACTGGACAAAAACGTGTCAAAGCAATCCGTCGTTTGGATGTTTTGGATGCCTTTTACAAGTCTGGAAACAAACCTGAATGGATGATTCTCAACATCCTTCCGGTTATTCCACCAGATCTTCGTCCAATGTTGCAGTTGGATGGTGGCCGTTTTGCCTCATCTGACTTGAACGACCTTTACCGCCGTGTTATCAACCGTAACAACCGTTTGGCTCGTTTGCTTGAGTTGAATGCACCAGGTATTATCGTTCAAAATGAGAAGCGTATGCTTCAAGAAGCAGTTGACGCTTTGATTGACAATGGACGTCGTGGTCGTCCAATCACAGGGCCAGGTAGCCGTCCACTGAAATCATTGAGCCACATGCTTAAAGGTAAACAAGGACGCTTCCGTCAAAACTTGCTCGGTAAACGTGTTGACTTCTCAGGACGTTCCGTTATCGCCGTTGGTCCAACGCTTAAGATGTACCAATGTGGTGTGCCACGTGAAATGGCTATCGAGCTCTTTAAACCATTTGTGATGCGTGAAATCGTTGCCCGTGATATCGTGCAAAACGTCAAAGCGGCTAAACGTTTAGTGGAACGCGGAGATGAGCGTATCTGGGATATTCTTGAAGAAGTAATCAAAGAACACCCAGTGCTTTTGAACCGCGCACCGACCCTTCACCGTTTGGGTATCCAAGCCTTCGAGCCAGTCTTGATTGATGGTAAGGCCCTTCGCTTGCACCCACTTGTCTGTGAAGCCTACAATGCCGACTTTGACGGGGACCAAATGGCCATCCACGTACCGCTTTCAGAAGAAGCCCAAGCAGAAGCTCGTATCTTGATGCTCGCTGCTGAGCACATCTTGAACCCGAAAGATGGTAAACCAGTTGTTACTCCATCTCAGGACATGGTTTTGGGTAACTACTACTTGACCATGGAAGAAGCTGGTCGTGAAGGTGAAGGAATGGTCTTCAAAGACCGTGACGAAGCGGTTATGGCTTACCGTAATGGTTATGTTCACCTTCACTCACGTGTTGGTATCGCAACAGACAGCCTCAACAAACCATGGACAGAAGAGCAAAAACACAAGGTCTTGCTTACAACAGTTGGTAAAATCCTCTTCAACGACATCATGCCAGAGGGTCTACCATACTTGCAAGAACCAAACAATGCTAACCTGACAGAAGGCGTTCCAGCTAAATACTTCTTGCCACTTGGTGGAGATATCAAGGAAGCAATCAGCAAACTTGAACTCAACCCTCCATTCAAGAAGAAAAACCTTGGAAATATCATCGCTGAAATCTTCAAACGTTTCCGTACGACAGAAACTTCTGCCCTACTTGACCGCATGAAGAACCTCGGTTACCACCACTCAACTCTTGCAGGATTGACAGTGGGTATTGCCGATATCCCAGTCGTTGATGACAAGGCTGAAATCATTGAAGAATCGCACAAACGTGTAGAACAAATCACAAAACAATTCCGTCGTGGTATGATTACAGACGACGAGCGTTACAATGCTGTTACAGCTGAATGGCGTGCTGCCCGTGAAAAACTAGAGAAACGTTTGATTGCCAACCAAGATCCTAAGAACCCAATCGTTATGATGATGGACTCTGGAGCCCGTGGTAACATCTCAAACTTCTCACAACTTGCCGGTATGCGTGGTCTGATGGCGGCTCCGAACGGACGTATCATGGAATTGCCAATCCTTTCAAACTTCCGCGAAGGTTTGTCGGTACTCGAAATGTTCTTCTCAACTCACGGTGCGCGTAAAGGTATGACCGATACGGCCCTTAAGACAGCCGACTCAGGTTACTTGACTCGTCGTTTGGTTGACGTTGCCCAAGACGTTATCATCCGTGAGGACGACTGTGGAACAGACCGTGGTCTCTTGATCCGTTCTATCGCAGAAGGAAAAGAGATGATCGAGTCTCTCGAAGAACGTCTCAATGGTCGTTACACTAAGAAAACTGTTAAACATCCAGAAACTGGTGCAGTTATCATTGGTCCAAATGAGTTGATTACAGAAGACAAGGCGCGTGAAATTGTCAATGCTGGTGTGGAAGAAGTAACTATCCGCTCTGTATTTACATGTAACACTCGTCATGGTGTCTGCCGTCACTGTTACGGTATCAACTTGGCGACTGGTGATGCGGTTGAAGTTGGTGAAGCAGTTGGTACAATCGCTGCTCAATCTATCGGGGAACCTGGTACACAGCTTACAATGCGTACCTTCCACACGGGTGGGGTTGCCTCAAATACCGATATCACTCAGGGTCTTCCTCGTGTCCAAGAAATCTTTGAAGCCCGCAATCCTAAAGGGGAAGCGGTTATCACAGAGGTTAAAGGACAAGTTACTGCTATTGAAGAAGATGCTTCAACTCGTACTAAGAAAGTCTTTGTTAAGGGTGAAACTGGCGAAGGTGAATACGTCGTTCCATTTACAGCTCGTATGCGTGTCGAAGTTGGGGACCAAGTAGCGCGTGGTGCTGCTCTTACAGAAGGTTCTATCCAACCAAAACGTCTCCTTGCAGTTCGTGATGTCTTGTCAGTTGAAACTTATCTTCTCGGTGAAGTACAAAAAGTTTACCGTAGCCAAGGGGTAGAAATCGGTGACAAACACATCGAGGTAATGGTTCGTCAAATGATCCGTAAAGTCCGTGTCATGGATCCAGGAGATACAGACCTTCTCATGGGTACCCTTATGGATATCAATGACTTTACCGATGCCAATAAAGATGTCCTTATCGCAGGTGGAGTCCCAGCGACTGGTCGCCCAGTTCTTATGGGAATTACCAAAGCCTCACTTGAAACCAACAGTTTCTTGTCAGCGGCATCCTTCCAGGAAACAACTCGTGTCCTTACTGACGCAGCTATCCGTGGTAAGAAAGATCATCTCCTTGGACTTAAAGAAAATGTTATCATCGGTAAGATTATCCCAGCAGGTACTGGTATGGCTCGTTACCGTAACCTTGAACCACATGCTATCAACGAAGAAGAATACCTCAATCCTCCAGTAGAGGAAGAAGGAAATGAAGAAACAACAGAAGTAGTTGTGGATACTGCCGTTGAAACTGTGGGAGAAACAGTAGAATAAAAGAGAATGAGAGAGCCCTCGGGTTCTCTTTCTCTTTTCTGAAAATTTTCTCCATTTTTCCATGAAATGTGGTAAAATAAAAGAAAGAAGCTGGCAAAGGAGACGGGTATGGAACAAACATTTTTTATCATTAAACCAGATGGTGTAAAAAGAGGACTAGTGGGTGAAGTGTTGAAACGCATCGAACAACGTGGATTTACAATCGAAAAATTGGAGTTGCGTACAAAGGTTTCAGAAGAGTTGATTGATCAGCACTATCAGGACTTGGTTGGTCAGAGTTTTTACCCACCGATTCGTGAATTTATGACTTCAGGACCGGTTCTTGTGGGCATCATTTCAGGCCTCAAAGTAATTGAAACTTGGCGGACCATGATGGGGGCAACTCGTCCAGAAGAAGCTTTACCAGGTACTATTCGAGGTGATTTTGCAAAAGCGGCTGGAGAAAATGAGGTTATCCAAAATGTTGTACATGGTTCAGATTCAGAAGAGTCAGCTAAGCGAGAAATTGCTCTTTGGTTTGAAGAGAAATAATAAAAGTTTGATGTAAGGGATACTTGCATCAAACTTTTTTGCATTTTAGAGTAGAAAACTGACAGTTGAGAGATATTCTAGCAATGGTGATAATTTCTAGCCTATAATAAGATCAAGTAGGGAGGAAGAATGATGGAAAAAATGAAAAAGCAAATTCGTGTTTTGTTGTTGCTGACAGTTTTTGGTCTTAGTAGCTGTTCTTGTTTAAGTTTATCGACTTGGGCCTTGATGTTAAATCAAAACTGCTTCTATTATTTAGTTGGCATGTTGCTCCTTGCCAGTATTGGTGCAGGGTTAAACTACTATAGAGGGCAGGGAAATCAATCTTATTCAGTTTTTAAGGAAGATAAGCAACAATTCTTGTATAGTCTCTTGCTCTTAGTAAATATTTTGGGTTTAGCTTTAATTGTCATAGAACATATCCTTGCAGGAAATACATCCGTAGAAGGATTTGTGGAAGCCTTTCTTCCGAGTTTCTTTTTCTTATTTGGTATTGATTTGTTAGTTTTTCTGCCGATTAAGAAGTATGTAAATGGAGTGAAAAAATTTTTGGGAAAGAAGGAAATTTGTTTTATTAGTGGACTAGCTATTCTAATCTTTCTCAGAAATCCTTGGATGCTATTATCCATGACCTTTTATATTGCCTTGGGAATGCTATTTCTAGGACTGTTGGTGCCAAAAGTCATTCGCTGGGAAGTTTCATTTTACAGTCATTTAATGAGAGATATCTTGTTAGTTGTCTTCTTGCTGTTTCTATTTTAAATATAAAAGAAGTGAAGGTTCAAGTTTTACAATTTATAATATGGAATTCATAGATAATATCTCGACAAAGGACAACTTTTTGGTATAATAGAAACATGTACACTAAAAACGAAGAAGAGTTACAGTCTTTAGGTGAACGTTTGGGCTGTTTATTAGAAAAGAATGATGTCTTAATTCTAACTGGAGAACTTGGAGCAGGCAAAACGACCTTTACAAAAGGTCTTGCTAAAGGGTTACAGATTACTCAGATGATTAAGAGTCCAACCTATACTATTGTGAGAGAGTATGAAGGTCGTCTTCCACTTTACCACCTAGATGTTTATCGTATTGAGGGGGATGCTGATTCTATTGATTTGGATGAGTTTCTTTTTGGTGGCGGGGTAACTGTCATTGAGTGGGGACATCTTTTAGGTGATGCCTTGCCAGATACTTATTTAGAATTAGAAATTCTAAAAGAAGGAGACGGTCGCAGATTACATTTCCAAGCAAAGGGTTTGCGTGCAGAAAAGCTTTTAGAGGAGCTTCAGCATGGAGTATGAATTGCTCATTAGAGAAGCAGAACCTGATGATGCTGCTGAGTTAGTGACATTTTTAAATCGTGTTAGTCTAGAAACAGATTTTACCAGTCTGGACAGGGAAGGCATTCTGTTGACAGATGCTGAGATGGAGTTGTTTTTGGATAAACAGGCTCGTTCAGAAAATCAAATCACCTTACTTGCCTTGCTGAATGATGAAATTGCTGGTCTTGTAAATATCACAGCTGATCAACGTAAGAGAGTTCGTCATATTGGAGATCTTTTTATTGTGATTGGTAAGAAATATTGGAATAATGGACTGGGAAGTTTATTACTTGAAGAAGTCGTAGAATGGGCACAGGCTAGTGGGATTCTTCGTAGACTTCAACTTACTGTCCAAACTCGTAATCAGGCTGCAGTTCATTTATATCAAAAGAACGGTTTTGTAATTGAAGGCAGACAAGAACGCGGTGCGTACATAGAAGAAGGGAAATTTATAGATGTTTACCTGATGGGTAGACTGATAGATTAATAGAAATATGGTTAAAAAAATTATTGGAATGGTGCTAGCTTTTCTAGCTGTGACAGTTTTGGGTGTGGGTGTCTTTGCTTATACTATTTATCAGCAAGGAACAGAAACCTTATCAAGAACCTATAAAAAGATTGGGGAAGAAACCAATGTTATTGAGGCTACTGAACCCTTAACGATCCTTTTAATGGGGGTTGATACTGGAAACGAAGAACGAACGGACCCTTGGGAGGGAAATAGTGATTCCATGATTCTTTTGACAGTTAATCCGCACACGAAAAAGACCATGATGTTGAGTTTGGAACGTGATATCCTGACTAAAATTCAGCATAAAGATGGTAGTATTGAAGAAGCGAAACTGAATGCCGCCTATGCGGGTGGAGGTGCAGAATTAGCTATCTCAACCATTCAGAAGATGATGAACATCCATATTGACCGCTATATTATGGTCAATATGCACGGATTACAACAATTAGTCGATGCAGTGGGTGGTATAACTGTCAATAACACGCTAGGTTTCCCGATTTCTATTAGTGACCAAGAGGAATTTAATACTATTTCTATTGGTGTTGGGCAACAAACTCTAAATGGAGATGAAGCTCTTGTTTATTCTCGCATGCGCTACCAGGATCCAGAAGGGGACTACGGACGTCAGAAGCGTCAGCGTGAAGTCATTCAAAAGGTTGTTGAAAAAGTTCTTAGCTTGAATAGTGTTAGTCACTATCAATCTATCCTAAAAGCCTTAAGTACCAATATGCAGACTAATATTGATCTATCTGCGAAAAGTATTCCAAGCTTGTTAGGTTACCAGGACTCGTTTAAAACGATTGAAACTCAACAATTACGAGGAGAAGACGCCGAATTGCAAGGGACATCTTATCAAATCGTAACTGCTAACCATTTGTTAGAGATCCAGAATCTTTTGAGAACTTCACTTGATAAACCGAAGGTGACAGAGTTAGAGACAAATGCAGTCTTATATGAAAATGTTCTCGGAAATCAAAATGGTATCGGTTTGGGAACAGGTACGATTAGTAGTACAAGAAATCAAGAAGATGTAGAATAATCTAATTTATAGTTGAAATCGTGGGAAATTTCCTGCGATTTTTTCAAAAAAATACGAATAGATAGGTAGGAGGAAACATGAAAGCAGAAATCATTGCTGTTGGAACAGAGATTTTGACAGGACAGATTGTCAATACCAATGCTCAGTTTTTGTCGGAAAAACTAGCAGAGATTGGGGTAGATGTATATTTTCAGACGGCTGTAGGAGACAATGAAGCTCGTCTCTTGTCTTTGCTCGAAATTGCCAGTCAACGTAGTAGTCTAGTGATTTTGACAGGTGGTTTAGGGCCAACTGAGGACGATTTGACCAAACAAACTCTGGCTAAATTTTTAGAGAAAGAATTAGTCTTTGATCCTCAGGCGCAGGAGAAGTTGGATGTCTTTTTTGCCCAGAGACCAGACTATGCCCGAACACCGAATAACGAAAGACAAGCTCAACTTGTAGAAGGAGCGATTCCACTGCCAAATGAAACAGGACTGGCTGTGGGAGGAATATTGGAAGTCGATGGAGTGACCTACGTTGTCCTTCCAGGTCCACCAAGTGAATTAAAACCTATGGTTTTAAACCAACTTCTACCCAAGTTGATGACAGGGAGCAAGCTGCATTCCCGAGTTCTTCGTTTCTTTGGGATTGGCGAGAGCCAGTTGGTTACGATTTTGTCTGATTTGATTGATAATCAAACCGATCCGACCTTGGCCCCTTATGCTAAGACAGGAGAAGTCACTCTGCGTCTGTCAACAAAAGCTAGCAGCCAAGAAGAGGCGAATCAAGTGCTGGATATCTTGGAAAATCAAATCTTAGGTCGCCAGACCTTTGAAGGCCTTTCTTTACGAGATCTTTGTTATGGTTATGGGGAAGAAACTAGTTTAGCTAGCATTGTGGTAGAAGAACTGAAAAGGCAAGGGAAAACCATCACGTCTGCTGAGAGTTTGACGGCTGGTCTTTTCCAAGCTAGGGTAGCGGATTTTTCGGGTGCTTCAAGTATATTTAAGGGTGGTTTTGTAACCTATAGCTTGGAGGAAAAATCAAAGATGTTGGATATTCCTGTCAAGGATTTGGAAGAACAGGGTGTGGTGTCTGAATTTACAGCACAGAAGATGGCTGAGCAGGCACGAATCAAGACCCAGTCTGATTTTGGCCTTAGTTTGACTGGTGTGGCAGGGCCAGATAGCCTAGAAGGACATCCAGCTGGGACAGTCTTCATAGGCTTGGCTCAAGAGCAAGGAACTGAGGTCATCAAGGTCAATATTGGAGGCAGAAGTCGAGCAGATGTACGTCACATTGCGGTTATGCATGCCTTTAACCTAGTTCGCAAGGCTTTATTAAGTGACTAACTTTTGATATAATAGTAGATAGGTCTGAGGACCATTAGAATGTAGGAGAATAGAATGGCGAAAAAACCAAAAAAATTAGATGAAATTTCAAAAAAATTCGGGGCAGAACGTGAAAAAGCCTTGAATGACGCTCTTAAATTGATTGAGAAAGACTTTGGTAAGGGTTCAATCATGCGTTTGGGTGAACGTGCGGAGCAAAAGGTGCAAGTGATGAGCTCAGGTTCTTTGGCTCTTGACATTGCCCTTGGTTCAGGTGGTTATCCTAAGGGACGTATCATTGAAATCTATGGGCCAGAGTCATCTGGTAAGACAACGGTTGCCCTTCATGCAGTTGCGCAAGCACAAAAAGAAGGTGGTATTGCTGCCTTTATCGATGCGGAACATGCCCTTGATCCAGCTTATGCTGCGGCCCTTGGTGTCAACATTGACGAATTGCTCTTGTCACAACCAGACTCAGGAGAGCAAGGTCTTGAGATTGCAGGAAAATTGATTGACTCAGGAGCCGTGGATCTTGTCGTAGTCGACTCAGTTGCGGCCCTTGTCCCTCGTGCGGAAATTGATGGAGATATCGGTGATAGCCACGTTGGTTTGCAGGCTCGTATGATGAGCCAGGCTATGCGTAAACTTGGTGCTTCTATCAATAAAACCAAAACAATTGCCATCTTTATCAACCAATTGCGTGAAAAAGTTGGGGTCATGTTTGGAAATCCAGAAACAACTCCTGGTGGACGTGCTTTGAAATTCTACGCTTCAGTGCGTCTGGATGTTCGTGGAAGCACACAAATCAAGGGAACTGGTGACCAAAAAGATACCAATGTCGGTAAAGAAACCAAGATCAAGGTCGTGAAAAACAAGGTGGCTCCACCATTTAAGGAAGCCTTCGTTGAAATCATGTACGGAGAAGGGATTTCTAAGACTGGTGAGCTCTTGAAAATCGCAAGCGATTTGGATATCATCAAAAAAGCAGGAGCTTGGTACTCTTACAAGGATGAGAAAATTGGGCAAGGTTCTGAAAATGCTAAGAAATACTTGGCAGATAACCCAGAAGTCTTTGATGAGATTGATCATCAAGTCCGTGTTCAATTTGGTTTGATTGATGGTGAAGAAGCTGCTGAAAGCAAAAAAGAAGAAGCAGTTCAAGCGGATTCTGTGAATGAAGAAGTAACTCTTGACCTAGGCGATGAGCTTGAAATCGAAATTGAAGAATAAGCTGTCAAAGTAGTGGAGGAATCCACTGCTTTTTCGATTCTTTGTTCAATATTTCAGATTGCCTATAGTTTGCTGTTTCTTGTCGCTCCTCTAGAAAGCTGATATAATAGCCTTATGAATAAAAAACGAACAGTGGACTTGATACATGGTCTCATTCTTCCCTCGCTCTTAAGCTTCGCCTTACCAATCTTGTTGTCCAATATTTTTCAACAGCTCTATAATACTGCTGATGTCTTGATTGTTGGACGATTTCTTGGTCAAGAATCCTTGGCTGCAGTAGGAGCGACGACAGCGATTTTTGACCTGATTGTAGGTTTTACTCTTGGTGTTGGCAATGGCATGGGGATTGTCATTGCTCGCTATTATGGGGCTCGGAATTTCACTAAAATTAAAGAAGCAGTAGCAGCCACTTGGATTTTAGGTGCTCTTTTGAGTATTGTGGTCATGATGATGGGTTTTCTGGGACTGTATCCACTTTTACAGTACTTGGATACCCCTGCAGAAATTCTTTCTCAGTCCTATCAATATATTTCTATGATTGTGACCTGTGTTGGTGTCAGCTTTGCTTATAATCTTTTTGCAGGCTTGTTGCGGTCTATTGGGGACAGTTTAGCTGCCCTTGGATTTTTGATTTTTTCTGCCTTGGTTAATGTGGTTCTGGATCTCTATTTCATTACGCAATTGCATCTGGGAGTTCAATCCGCGGGACTTGCTACCATCATTTCGCAAGGCTTATCAGCGGTTCTCTGCTTTTATTATATCCGTAAAAGTGTGCCAGAACTTTTGCCTCAACTCAAGCATTTCAAATGGGATAAGGCCTTGTACGCGGATCTCTTGGAGCAAGGTTTGGCTATGGGCTTGATGAGTTCAATTGTGTCCATCGGCAGTGTGATTTTACAGTCTTCAGTTAATACTTTTGGAGCAGTGATTATTAGTGCCCAGACGGCGGCTCGCCGTATTATGGCCTTTGCACTCCTTCCTATGACCGCTATTTCTGCCTCGATGACGACCTTTGCTTCTCAGAATCTAGGAGCTAAGCGCCCAGACCGTATTGTTCAAGGCCTACGAATCGGCAGTCGTTTAAGTGCATCCTGGGCAGTTTTTGTATGTGTCTTTCTCTTTTTTGCCAGTCCTGCCTTGGTTTCCTTCTTGGCTAGTTCGACGGATAGCTACTTGGTAGAAAATGGAAGTCTCTATCTGCAAATCAGTTCAGCCTTTTATCCTATTTTGAGTCTCTTGTTGATTTATCGCAATTGCTTGCAGGGCTTGGGGCAAAAAGTCCTTCCTCTGCTTTCTAGTTTTATAGAACTAATCGGGAAAATCGCTTTTGTGGTCTTGATTATCCCTTGGGCAGGCTATAGGGGAGTTATCCTTTGCGAACCCCTTATCTGGGTTGTAATGACTATCCAACTTTATTTCTCACTGTTCCGTCACCCCTTGATAAAAGAAGGTAAGGCAATCTTAGCAACAAAAGTACCATCCTAGCTTGATTTGCTAAATAAAATCCATTTCCTCTAGTGAAAATCGAAAAAACTTGTGTTATAATAAGAAAGATTAAAATGTGAAAAAAGGAGATTCCTAATGGGACGTAAATGGGCCAATATCGTAGCCAAGAAAACGGCTAAAGATGGAGCTAACTCTAAAGTATATGCAAAATTTGGTGTAGAAATCTATGTAGCAGCTAAAAAAGGTGATCCAGATCCAGAATCAAACTCAGCCTTGAAGTTCGTTATCGACCGTGCTAAACAAGCCCAAGTGCCAAAACACGTTATCGATAAGGCTTTGGACAAGGCTAAAGGAAATACAGATGAAACCTTTACAGAAGGACGTTACGAAGGGTTTGGACCAAATGGCTCTATGCTGATTGTTGATACTTTGACTTCAAATGTCAACCGTACAGCGGCTAATGTCCGTGCAGCCTTTGGTAAAAACGGCGGGAACATGGGCGCTTCAGGTTCGGTTTCATACCTCTTTGACAACAAGGGAGTTATCGTATTTGCAGGTGAAGATGCCGATGCAGTCTTTGAGCAATTGCTTGAAGCAGATGTGGATGTGGATGATGTAGAAGCAGAAGAAGGAACAATCACAGTTTACACAGCTCCAACTGACCTTCACAAGGCTATTGTTGCCCTTCGTGAGTCAGGTATCGAAGAATTCCAAGTGACTGAATTGGAAATGATTCCTCAGTCAGAAGTGGAATTGTCAGGCGATGACCTTGAAACCTTTGAAAAACTTTACAGCGTTCTTGAGGACGACGAAGACGTACAAAAGATCTACACAAACGTAGATGGATTCTAATAGAAAAACGAACAGTTTTACTAGCTGTTCGTTTTTTTGATATTTGAACTTAGAATCTGGTTTCAGAATCGTTTTGTTGCTTGCTTTTTTCTAGACCTAGACCGACTGCATGTTTTTGGACGAGCAAGAGCTCTCCATTGTCCTGTTTTGCAAAAGTTAAGGTAACAGTCTTGGTCTTGTATCCAATGGAGATATAGGTGATTTTTTTCGTATCGTAACCCCCAAGAGTGAAGTCAAACTCGGAATCTGGCTTTCCGTGTTTGTTGATAATATCCTTGTAGTTGGTACCACCTTTTCCTTTGTTGTCAAGGTCACCTTCGATTAAGGCGTCGAACTGTTCTTGGGTCCAGGTGAAGGTATCGTCTGTCAAGCCACTTTCTTCTTCGCGTTCCATTGAGGCACTCGTATCCATGTAGGAACGGTTAAACTCCTTGGCATACTCTTTGTAGACATCAGCGTATAGTACCTGAGTCGTAAAGAAAAGTACAACAGAGGCAACTGCCAGGGATGTTCCGATAATAGCCATTTTTTTCCGTTTTTTGAGGTTGACGATAAGGCCGATAATTCCCAAGATAAATGCGACGATGGCGATGAACAACGATGGATAGTTAATAAACGGGATCCAGGATCCTAAAAGTGCGATGGCTCCAAAAATGGTTGCTAAGATTCCTAAAACTCTTTGTTCTTCTGGTTTCATTTGAAAGTTTTCTTCCTTCATTAAGTGAATGGATTTCTATCCACAGTAGTAAGTGCTTATTATATAAAAAATATTGCCTAATGTCAATTTAAACTAAAATAGTTCTCTAGGAAACTTTTTTCTTGACATCCCTCCTCAAAGTGATAAAATAGTTCTCATGAAAACTTATTTAGTTCCTAGGAGAACTAAATACAAGGATTAGAAAGGAGTAATTATGGATAAACCGATGTTAGTCTTTAAGCGTTTTGGTCATCAGATTCATTTGATGGTACAAAAGGAAGCCAAACGTTGTGGTATTGAGTTTATGGGTGGACCGCAAGGTCAGGTGTTGCGTTTTTTGGATAATCGTGAGAAAAATCAAGACTTGGTCTTGATTAAAGATATCGAGCAGGAACTCAATATTAGCAAGTCTGTTGCTAGTAATTTGGTCAAGCGTATGGTGCAAAATGGTTTGGTGGAATTGGAGGTGAGTCCTGTCGATAAGCGGGCTAAGTTTGTTCGTCTGACAGACAAATCGCGTTCTCAAATGCAAGAGATTAAGGCCTTTTTTAAACGGATAGACAAGCAGTTGTTGGCAGGCGTAGATGAAGATGAATTACTGATTTTTGAGAAAGTCCTCAATCAACTACAGGAAAATATCAAGAGAATAGGAGGAGAGAATGAAGAAATTAGCCAAACGAATTAGTAGAAAAGAATGGGGGATGATTTTACTAGCCATTCTCTTTACCTGCTTTTCGGTTTATCTAGAGTTGGAAGTGCCGACCTATATCTCTAAAATCACGGATTTACTGGGAACTCAGGGAACCAACTTGGATGAGTTGTGGCAGCCAGCAGGTATGATGGTGGGAATGTCCTTTCTTGCCTTCTTATCCGCAGTTGCAGTTGGATTTTTTGCGTCCAGAGTAGCTGCTTCTTATACTAGTAGGTTGAGAAGCGATATTTTTAACCGAGTTTTGGATTACTCGCAGACAGAGATTAAGAAATTCTCTATTCCTAGTCTTTTGACGCGTACCACCAATGATATTACTCAGGTTCAGATGTTGATTACCATGGGCTTGCAAGTAGTTACGCGTGGTCCGATTATGGCTATCTGGGCTATCGGGAAGATTTTAGGTCATTCAGAATACTGGCTCTGGGCTGTGCTTGTGGCAGTGATTGTCAATGTTTTGATGACAACAGTTTTGATGACGCTAGCCTTTCTAAAACAGTCCTTGATTCAAAGTCTGACTGATAAATTGAACAGTGTCACTCGTGAAAGCTTAGCAGGTATTCGTGTTGTTCGTGCCTACAATGCAGAAGATTACCAAAATGAAAAATTTGCAGCAGCAAATGATGAGCTGACACGCTTGAATTTGTTTGTCAATCGTCTCATGGCTATTTTAAACCCCATCATGATGGGAATTTCAAGTGGTTTAAGTGTGGCGATTTACTGGATTGGGGCCTATGTAATCAACGATGCTGCTCCGACAGCGCGTCTGCCTCTCTTTAGTGACATGGTTGTTTTCATGTCTTATGCCATGCAGGTTGTCATGGGCTTCCTTCTCATGGGGGCGCTCTTCATCGTTCTTCCCCGAACCATGGTTTCTGCTAAGCGGATCAATCAAGTTCTAGATTTGCATTCCTCTATCCAAAATCCTGCT
Organism: Streptococcus bovismuti; assembly: GCF_042436615.2. Lineage (GTDB taxonomy): Bacteria > Bacillota > Bacilli > Lactobacillales > Streptococcaceae > Streptococcus. The sequence goes on from NZ_JBHMFR020000005.1 coordinate 128,985, forward strand.
CAAGTGCAGCAGTCTGATGAAAACCTCAAAGGTCAGGTCGAATTTAAGGATGTGACCTTCCGCTATGCGGCAAATTCGGAGGCAGTTATCGAGCATGTTAGCTTTCGAGCAGAAGCTGGTCAAACAGTGGCCTTTATTGGGTCAACAGGTTCTGGTAAATCAACTCTGGTCAATCTGATTCCACGTTTCTACGATGTATCAGCAGGAGAAATTCTGGTAGACGGTGTCAATGTTCAAGACTATGCCTTAGAAGATTTGCGCAACAAGGTTGGTTATATTCCTCAGACAGCGGTTCTCTTTTCAGGTAATGTCAAGGACAATTTAGACTTTGGACAGAGTCAAGAAACACCGCTTAGTGAGCAGGCCATGTGGCAGGCTTTGGAGTTGGCCCAGTCTAAGAACTTTATCGAAGACAAGGAAGCTGGCTTGGCGTCAGAAGTGGCCCAAGGAGGAACCAACTTCTCAGGTGGTCAAAGACAGCGTCTGGCTATTGCGCGCGCTTTGGCTAGGAAGCCAGAAATCCTCATCTTTGATGACTCCTTCTCAGCCTTGGACTACAAGACAGATCGTGTTCTACGCCAAGAGTTAGCAGAGAAAACAAAATCTATGACCAAACTTATCGTTGCACAGCGTATTTCAACGATTATGGATGCAGATTTGATTTTGGTCTTGGATCAAGGTAAAGTCGTGGGACAAGGCACCCACAAGGAACTTCTAGCTAATAACGAAGTTTACCAAGAAATTGCCTATTCACAACTATCGAAGGAGGAATTGGAACATGGAAAATAAAAAAATGTCTCTTTGGAAACAAAGTAAACCCTATCTTGCAGGTCTCCAGTTTGCCCTTCTGATTGCCTTTCTAGCAACAATCGTATCCAATATCATTACTGTTTATGGCCCAACCCGAATCAAGGAAATGACCAATATCATTGCCAGTGATCTGGCAACAAGTGTGGATGTCGCGGCGGTTGCAGCCATTGGTGGTTTTTTGGCCGTGATTTATGTGATTGGACTCCTATCAAATTATTTGCAGGCCTTTCTGTTTACAACAGCCATTCAACGTTTTTCAGAGCGTTTGAGAAAAGCTATTGCAGATAAAATTAATCGCCTACCATTGAGATATTTTGATGGACACTCTCAAGGAGATACCTTGTCTCGTGTGACTAATGACGTTGACACTGCAGCACAGTCCCTCAATCAAAGTCTGGGGACAGTTCTTTCATCCACTTTATTGGTCGTGGCAGTTTTGGTGACCATGTTTGGGATGAACTGGATTTTAGCCTTAGTGACGGTTGTTTCAACTCTTATCGGTTTTGCTTTCGTGTCCGTTTTTATGGGCAAATCGCAGGGCTTCTTTAAGAGTCAGCAACAGGATTTGGCGGCTGTAAATGGTTATGTGGAGGAAATGTACTCTGGCCATAATGTGGTGACCAGTTACAATGCTATCGAGAGCACCAAAGAAGAATTTGCGACCTTAAACTATCGTCTGTATGACAGTATCTGGAAATCTCAGTTTATTTCAGGGATTATGATGCCGATTATGATGTTTATTGGGAACTTTAGCTATGCCCTAGTGATTATCGTTGGGGCAGCCTTGGCTCTGAATGGGCAGATTAGTATCGGGATTATTGTTGCCTTTATGGCCTACGTTCGTATCTTTTCTCAGCCTCTTTCACAAATTGCCCAAGGGATTACTAGTCTTCAGCAGGCTAGTGCAGCCATGGGACGTGTCTTCGAATTCCTAGCTGAAGAGGAAATGGAAGACGAATCCCATAAAGAAAGACAATTGATCGATATGAAAGGTCAAGTAGTCTTTGATCGAGTCTCCTTTGGTTACACACCAGAGCGAACCATTATCCATGACTTTTCTGCGACGGCTCATGCAGGTCAAAAGGTTGCCATTGTCGGACCGACTGGGGCTGGTAAGACAACTATTGTCAATCTTTTGATGAAGTTCTATGAGATTGATAAGGGAAGTATCCGTATCGATGGTGTGGATACCAAGGATATGAAGCGTTCGGAAGTACACGATGCCTTTTCAATGGTCTTGCAGGATACTTGGCTCTTTGAAGGAACCATTCGCGACAATCTTATCTATAACCAAGAGGGGATTAGTGATGAGCGCGTGATTGAAGCCAGCAAGGCTGTAGGGATTCACCACTTTATCATGACACTACCAGATGGTTACGATACCGTCTTGGATGATACAGTGACCTTGTCTGTCGGACAAAAACAACTCTTGACTATCGCTCGTGCTTTGCTGAAAGATGCGCCACTCCTAATCCTAGATGAGGCGACTTCTTCTGTTGATACCCGTACAGAGGAATTGATTCAGAAAGCCATGGATCGTTTGATGGAGGGAAGAACTTCCTTTGTCATCGCTCACCGCTTGTCTACCGTCCGAAATGCTGATTTGATTCTTGTTATGAAGAATGGTAATATCATCGAGCAAGGAAATCATGATGAGCTGATGGCGCAAGCTGGTTTCTACGCTGACCTCTACAACAGTCAATTTACAGAAGACGAAGCAGAAGAATAAACCCAAAGAAGGCTTGACGGCCTTCTTTTTCTGCACTATACTAGAAGACAAGTGCTTCCCTATAAGTAAAATTTGAGTAAGTGATGAGAAAATATATGAAAAATTATCAAGAATGGTATGACCACATTGCTGGTAACATTGAAAATAGGCCCTTTCTTCTGAGCTTGTTAAGAACTTTCAATCGGTTCATGACGGCAGTTATGCCTATGATTTATCTAACCTTGTTAGCAACTACCTATCTCCAACAAGGACTTGGGAAACAGGTCGGAATCTATTTGTTTATCCCTGCATCAGGTTTTGTGATTTTATCCTTTCTTCGTAAGAAAATCAATGCCCCTAGGCCTTATGAGGAATGGGATATTAAACCTTTGCTTGACAGAGATAGCCCTGGTCAGTCTATGCCCAGTCGTCATGTCTTTTCAGCAACCATTATCTCCATGGCTTGCTTGCATGCTAGTTTATCTGTAGGGGTTATCTTATTGGTCTTGTCAGCTTTCCTCGGTCTAGCGAGAGTCTCAGGTGGCGTGCATTATCTCAAGGATGTAGTGGTTGGTTATATTTTTGGTCTTGTGTGGGGTGTGATTTTCTTTCTATTTTGACCTGCAAGTTAAGGTGGCCCTACAACCACTTACGGGGTTAAAGTAACCACTTGCTTTTTTGCTCTTGTTTTCTTATTTTGGCTTTGATATAGTAGAGTCAGAAAGGATATGGAATGAAGTTACGAATCGAAATTGACAGCAATTTAGAGGAAACTGAAATTGTCATCAAGGCAGCGGCTTTGACAGATGAGATTGCGGATTTACAGCGCCTCTTGCAAGAATCCAAGTCTCCTAGGTTGATTTTTTACAAGGGGACGGGTGAATATTATCTGGACTTGTCGGAAATTCTTTTCTTTGAAACAGAGGGGAACAAGATTTACGCCCATACCCAGAAAGATGCCTACGAGGTTCGACTTAAACTCTATGAGTTAGAGTCTATCCTGCCCCGTTATTTCAGTCGAGTATCCAAGTCGACCATTGCTAATATTCGGCAAGTTTACTCGGTGGACAAGTCCTTTTCAGGAACGGGCACCATTTCCTTTTATCAGACCCACAAGGAGGTTCATGTCTCACGACATTACCAATCCCTCCTAAAAGAAAATCTAAGAAACATGAGGTAAGAACATGAAAAAGAAAGCATTTGGTATTGTGTTGCTAGTATTGGCAGCTTTAATATTATTACAAGGAAATTTTGGAATCCCTTCATTCGGTGGGCAAATTTGGCCCTTGCTTGGTATTGCATTTTTTGCCTATCAATCAGTTGGAGCTTTGTTGCGTCGTCACTTAACTTCAGCCTCTTTTACAGCTCTAGTAGCCTTAATGATTGCTAACCACTTTTATGGCATTTTACCAATTCCCAATCAGTCATTGTTCTGGGCAAGTATTTTAATCGTAATGGGTGTCAGCGCACTCACTCATTCTAACAGAACTTGGAATGGGAAAAAATGGTGGTATGATGGTAAAAAGACCATTCTTACAGATAAGGAAGTTGCTTTTGGGACTGGGACTTTCTACAAGCAAAATCAAGAATTGGTAGACGACCAAGTAGAAGTTGGTTTTGGAAATGCCAAGATATATTATGACAATGCAGAGATTTTAGGAGATAGCGCAACTCTGAAAGTGGAAGTCGGTTTTGGGAATGCAGTTATCTATGTTCCTAAACATTGGGGAGTTGATTTAAAGGTAGAAACTTTCTGTGGCGTAGCCAAGGCAGATACTCCTCTAGCGCCAACCAGCAAAACCTTGATTATCCGTGGAGATGTGGCCTTTGGGAAGTTGGGAATTGTCTACGTTAAATAAAAAAATCTTCCAATTCCCTTGCAAAAATGAAGAAAGTGTGATAACATAGTACAGTATGTGGTGCTAGCACATCCGCTATATTAGATCTAATAGGAGGAAAACACAAATGGCTAAAGTATGTTACTTTACAGGTCGTAAGACTGTATCAGGAAACAACCGTTCACACGCGATGAACCAAACAAAACGTGCCGTAAAACCAAACCTTCAAAAAGTTACTGTTCTTATCGATGGTAAACCTAAAAAAGTTTGGGCTTCAGCTCGTGCTTTGAAATCAGGTAAAGTTGAACGCGTTTAATAATAAAAGTAAGGAGACCTTAGGGTCTTTTTTCTTTTACTGTAGATATAAAATCATTTGAAAAATAGAGTAAATATCCGCTGATACAGTATTCTGCTTTTACACTTGGGCTGAAATATGATAAAATAGAGTATCAACTAGTTGAGGTAAAAAGGATGACTGTAAAAATTAATACAAAAGATGGTCAAATCGAACTAACAGATGAAGTGATTGCAACCGTTGTAGGTGGAGCAGCAACTGAAATTTTTGGTGTGGTCGGTATGGCTAGTAAAAATGCCCTCAAAGATAATTTCCAAGCCCTTCTAGGTAAGGAAAATTATTCCAAAGGTGTCGTCGTAAAAGCGGCCGAAGATGGCAGTATTGCAGTTGATGTATATACCGTGTTGAGCTACGGAACAAAGATTAGCGAAGTGTCAAAAAACATTCAAGAGCGTGTTCGATTTAGTTTGGAAAACCAACTTGGAATTACCGCTCAGACTGTAAATGTCTACATTCAAAATATCAAAGTTGTAGGAGAATAACCGTGTCAAAAATTACTACTAGCTTATTTCAAGAAATGGTGCAGGCTGCATCAACTCGTTTGAATAAGCAAGCTGAATATGTCAATTCATTAAACGTCTTTCCAGTTCCAGATGGAGATACTGGAACAAACATGGGAATGACCATTGAAAATGGTGCTAAGGAAGTTGCAGACAAACCAGCTTCTACAGTTGGAGAGGTAGCGAGCATTCTTGCCAAAGGTCTTTTGATGGGCGCGCGTGGGAACTCAGGAGTTATTACGTCTCAGCTTTTCCGTGGATTTTCACAAGCCATCAAGGATAAAGACGAGTTAACAGGTCAAGACTTGGCCCTTGCCTTCCAATCAGGTGTGGAAGTTGCCTATAAGGCAGTTATGAAACCAGTTGAAGGAACGATTTTAACAGTTTCTCGTGGGGCTGCTATCGGTGCTAAGAAAAAAGCTGAGCAAACAGATGACGCTGTTGAAGTCATGCGCGCAGCCTTGGAAGGTGCTAAAACAGCTCTAGCTAAAACACCAGACATGCTTCCAGTATTGAAAGAAGTTGGTGTTGTGGACTCAGGTGGTCAAGGATTGGTCTTTATCTACGAAGGTTTCCTTTCAGCTCTTACTGGCGAATATATTGCATCTGAGGACTTTGTAGCCACTCCTGCTAACATGAGTGAAATGATCAATGCAGAGCACCACAAGTCTGTAGCTGGTCATGTAGCGACTGAGGATATCACCTTTGGTTACTGTACTGAAATCATGGTAGCTCTTAAGCAAGGTCCAACCTATGCCAAAGATTTTGACTACGACGAATTCCGTAACTACTTGAATGAACTTGGAGATTCTCTCCTCGTTGTTAACGATGATGAAATTGTCAAAGTCCATGTTCATACAGAAGATCCAGGACTTGTTATGCAAGAAGGTCTTAAATATGGTAGCTTGGTCAAGGTAAAAGTTGACAATATGCGTAACCAACACGAAGCGCAGGTTGAGAAAGAAGCTGCTCAAGTTAGCAAACCAGCTGAAGAAAAAGAGTATGCTTTGATTGCTGTGGTGGCTGGTAAAGGTCTAGCAGATATCTTCCGTTCTCAAGGTGTGGATTATGTTATCGAGGGCGGTCAAACCATGAACCCTTCAACAGAAGACTTTATCAAGGCTGTTGAACAGGTTAACGCTCGTAACATCATCTTCCTGCCAAACAACAAAAACATCTTCATGGCAGCTCAATCTGCAGCAGAAGTTTTGGAACAACCAGCAGTAGTGGTGGAAGCTCGTACTTTGCCACAAGGTTTGACAAGTCTTCTCGCCTTTGATCCAAGTAAGTCCATAGAAGAAAACCAAGAGCGTATGACTGCTGCTCTTAGCGATGTCGTTAGTGGAAGCGTCACAACAGCTGTGCGTGATACAACCATTGATGGCTTAGAAATCCATGAAAACGATAATCTAGGTATGGTGGATGGGAAAATCCTCGTGTCAAACCCTGATATGCACCAAACCTTGATAGAAACCTTGAAACATATGTTGGATGAAGATAGTGAAATTGTAACCTTCTATGTCGGTGAAGACGGAAGCGAAGAACTTGCCAATGAAATTGCCCAAGAAATCACAGAAGAATTCGAAGATGTTGAAGTCGAGATTCATCAAGGTCAACAACCTGTTTACCCATACCTATTCAGTGTGGAATAAGATTAATGAAGAACTGAGAAATCAGTTCTTTTTTCTTTTTTAGTAAATGAAATCGGTATCTTTTTAATAAAAACAAAAATAACATTCATAAATAAACGTTAAAATAGAAAATTCAGAAAATTTCTTCTTTTCTCTTGAAAAATTTTGAAAAAATGGTATGATAGTAACAAGTTATTTTTAAGAGAAGAGAAAGGGGAACAATGGAGAAAATCAGTTTAGAATCTCCTAAGACGGGGTCGGACCTAGTTTTGGAAACACTTCGTGATTTAGGAATTGATACCATCTTTGGTTATCCTGGTGGTGCAGTCTTGCCTTTTTATGATGCGATATATAATTTTAAAGGCATTCGCCACATTCTAGGACGCCATGAGCAAGGTTGTCTGCATGAAGCTGAAGGTTATGCCAAATCAACTGGAAAGTTGGGTGTTGCCGTCGTCACTAGCGGACCGGGAGCAACAAATGCCATTACAGGGATTGCGGATGCCATGAGCGACAGTGTTCCCCTTTTGGTCTTTACAGGACAGGTTGCGCGAGCAGGGATTGGGAAGGATGCCTTTCAGGAGGCAGACATCGTGGGAATTACCATGCCAATCACTAAGTACAATTACCAAGTTCGTGAGACGGCAGATATTCCGCGTATCATTACGGAAGCTGTCCATATCGCAACTACAGGTCGACCAGGGCCAGTCGTAATTGACCTACCTAAAGACGTATCTGCTTTGGAAACAGATTTCATTTATTCACCAGAAGTGAACCTACCAAGCTATCAGCCGACTCTTGAGCCGAATGATATGCAAATCAAGAAAATCTTGAAGCAATTATCCAAGGCTAAAAAGCCAGTCTTGCTAGCTGGTGGTGGAATTAGTTATGCTGAAGCTGCTGCAGAATTAAATGAATTTGCAGAGCGCTATCAAATTCCAGTGGTAACCAGTCTTTTGGGGCAAGGTACGATTGCAACGACTCATCCACTCTTCCTTGGAATGGGAGGTATGCACGGATCTTTCGCAGCTAATATTGCCATGACGGAAGCTGACTTTATGATTAGTATTGGTTGCCGTTTCGATGACCGCTTGACAGGAAATCCTAAGACCTTCGCTAAGAATGCCAAGGTTGCTCACATTGATATTGACCCAGCTGAGATTGGCAAGATTATCAGTGCAGATATTCCTGTAGTTGGAGATGCTAAGAAAGCCTTGCAAATGTTGTTGGCGGAACCAACTGTTCATAACAATACTGAGAAATGGATTGAAAAAGTTACCAAAGACAAGAACCGCGTTCGTTCTTATGATAAGAAAGAGCGTGTGGTTCAGCCGCAAGCTGTTATTGAACGCATCGGTGAGTTGACGAATGGTGATGCCATTGTGGTAACAGACGTTGGTCAACACCAAATGTGGACAGCTCAGTATTATCCTTACCAAAATGAACGTCAGTTAGTGACTTCAGGTGGTTTGGGAACGATGGGATTCGGAATTCCAGCAGCAATCGGTGCTAAAATTGCTAACCCAGATAAGGAAGTAGTCTTGTTTGTTGGGGATGGCGGTTTCCAAATGACTAACCAGGAATTGGCTATTTTGAACATTTACAAGGTGCCAATCAAGGTGGTTATGCTGAACAACCACTCACTTGGAATGGTTCGCCAGTGGCAGGAATCCTTCTATGAAGGTAGAACATCAGAGTCAGTCTTTGACACCCTTCCTGATTTCCAATTGATGGCACAAGCTTATGGCATTAAAAACTATAAGTTTGACAATCCTGAGACCTTGGCTCAAGACCTTGAAGTGATCACTGAGAATGTTCCTATGCTCATCGAGGTAGATATTTCTCGTAAGGAACAGGTGTTACCAATGGTACCAGCTGGTAAGAGTAATCATGAGATGTTGGGGGTGAAGTTCCATGCGTAGAATGTTAACAGCAAAACTACAAAATCGTTCAGGAGTCCTCAATCGCTTTACAGGTGTCCTATCTCGTCGTCAGGTTAATATTGAAAGCATCTCTGTTGGAGCAACAGAAGATCCAAATGTATCGCGTATTACCATTATTATTGATGTTGCTTCACATGATGAGGTGGAGCAAATTATCAAACAGCTCAATCGTCAGATTGATGTGATTCGCATTCGTGATATTACAGACAAGCCTCATTTGGAGCGCGAGGTGATTTTGGTTAAGATGTCAGCGCCAGCTGAGAAGCGAGCTGAGATTCTAGCGATTATTCAACCTTTCCGTGCAACAGTGGTAGACGTAGCACCAAGCTCGATTACCATTCAGATGACGGGAAATGCAGAAAAGAGCGAAGCTTTATTGCGAGTCATTCGACCATACGGTATTCGTAATATTGCTCGTACGGGTGCAACTGGATTTACCCGCGATTAAAAATCCGACTTAAATTTGTTAAACTAGCCTAAAAGGCAATAAATAATAGAAAAGAGAGAAAAACTATGGCAGTTCAAATGGAATACGAAAGAGATGTTAAAGTAGCAGCACTTGACGGTAAAAAAATCGCTGTTATCGGTTATGGTTCGCAAGGACATGCGCATGCACAAAACTTGCGTGATTCAGGTCGTGATGTTATCATCGGTGTACGTCCAGGTAAATCTTTTGACAAAGCAAAAGAAGATGGATTTGATACTTACACAGTAGCAGAAGCAACTAAATTAGCTGACGTTATCATGATTTTGGCACCAGACGAAATCCAACAAGAATTGTACGAAGCAGAAATTGCTCCAAACTTGGAAGCTGGAAATGCAGTTGGATTTGCTCATGGTTTCAACATTCACTTTGAATTTATCAAAGTTCCTGCGGATGTAGATGTCTTCATGTGTGCACCTAAAGGGCCAGGACACTTGGTACGCCGTACTTACGAGGAAGGATTTGGTGTTCCAGCTCTTTATGCAGTATATCAAGATGCAACAGGAAATGCGAAAAACATTGCTATGGACTGGTGTAAAGGTGTTGGAGCTGCCCGTGTAGGTCTTCTTGAAACAACATACAAAGAAGAAACTGAAGAAGATTTGTTTGGTGAACAAGCTGTACTTTGTGGTGGTTTGACTGCCCTTATCGAAGCAGGTTTCGAAGTCTTGACAGAAGCAGGTTACGCTCCAGAATTGGCTTACTTTGAAGTTCTTCACGAAATGAAATTGATCGTTGACTTGATCTATGAAGGTGGATTCAAGAAAATGCGTCAATCAATTTCAAACACTGCTGAATATGGTGACTATGTATCAGGTCCACGTGTGATTACTGAGCAAGTTAAAGAAAATATGAAGGCTGTCTTGGCAGACATCCAAAATGGTAAATTTGCAAATGACTTTGTAAATGACTATAAAGCTGGACGTCCAAAATTGACTGCTTACCGTGAACAAGCAGCTAACCTTGAAATTGAAAAAGTTGGTGCAGAATTGCGTAAAGCAATGCCTTTCGTTGGTAAAAACGACGATGATGCATTCAAAATCTATAACTAATTGATAGAAATTAAGGTGAAGGCGAGTTGGGGGACTAACTCGCTTTTATAATCAATTCATCTCTCTTTTTAAGAAGATGGATTGAGATAATACTCAATGAAAATCAAAGAGCAAACTAGGAAGCTAGCCGTAGGCTGCTCAAAGCACTGCTTTGAGCTTGTAAATAAGACTGACGGAGTCAGCTCAAAACACTGTTTTGAGGTTGTGGATAGAACTGACGAAGTCAGCTCAAAACACTGTTTTGAGGTTGTGGATAGAACTGACGAAGTCAGTAACCATACCTACTCCAAGGTAAAGCTGACGTGGTTTGAAGAGACTTTCGAAGAGTATAAGTATGAAATAGTCTAGGAGAAAAAGATGTTAAGTTCAAAAGATATCATCAAGGCTCATAAGGTCTTGAATGGTGTGGTTGTGAATACACCGCTTGATTATGACCATTATTTATCGGAGAAGTATGGTGCTAAGATTTATTTGAAAAAGGAAAATGCCCAACGTGTTCGTTCTTTTAAAATTCGCGGTGCCTATTATGCCATTTCCCAGCTCAGCAAGGAAGAGCGTGAACGAGGAGTAGTCTGCGCTTCTGCGGGAAATCATGCACAGGGTGTTGCCTATACTTGTAATGAAATGAAAATTCCTGCAACTATTTTCATGCCCATCACTACTCCGCAACAAAAAATTGGTCAAGTTCGATTTTTTGGTGGGGACTTCGTGAACATTAAACTAGTTGGAGATACCTTTGATGCCTCAGCTAAAGCAGCTCAAGAATTTACACTTTCTGAAAACCGTACCTTTATTGATCCCTTTGATGATGCCCATGTTCAAGCTGGTCAAGGGACAGTTGCTTATGAGATTTTAGAAGAAGCTCGAAAAGAATCGATTGATTTCGATGCTGTTTTGGTCCCTGTTGGAGGCGGAGGTCTCATTGCTGGAGTTTCGACTTATATCAAGGAAACAAGTCCAGAGATTGAAGTCATTGGGGTAGAGGCAAATGGAGCGCGTTCCATGAAGGCTGCCTTTGAAGCTGGTGGGCCTGTCAAACTCAAGGAAATTGACAAATTTGCAGATGGGATTGCTGTTCAGAAGGTAGGTCAGTTGACCTATGAGGCAACTCGTCAACATGTTCAAACTTTGGTAGGTGTCGATGAGGGATTGATTTCTGAAACCTTGATTGATCTCTACTCTAAGCAAGGGATTGTCGCAGAACCTGCTGGAGCGGCTAGTATCGCCTCTTTAGAGGTTTTAGCTGAATATATCAAGGGGAAAACCATTTGTTGTATCATTTCTGGAGGAAATAATGACATTAACCGTATGCCAGAAATGGAAGAGCGTGCCTTGATTTATGATGGGATTAAGCATTACTTTGTGGTCAATTTTCCACAGCGTCCAGGGGCCTTACGTGAGTTTGTAAATGATATCTTGGGGCCAAATGATGATATCACACGTTTTGAGTATATCAAACGAGCTAGCAAGGGGACAGGACCAGTATTGATTGGGATTGCCTTGGCAGATAAGCATGATTATGCAGGTTTGATTCGTCGAATGGAAGGGTTTGATCCATCTTATATTAACTTAAATGGTAATGAAACGCTCTATAATATGCTTGTCTGAGGACTAATAAAAAAATATCATATTATTTGCACAACTGATGTATAGGTGCTATAATGAGGGTGAAGAAAGGGGGCGATTCCTATGGACTTAGGAAATCGATTACGCTATTTCTATCTCAACTCATTATAGTACCTATGTTTTTTGATTTGGTTTATAGTAAGGGAGTAAAATTACTTATTATATTTAAGGAGTATTTTTGAAATCCACTATTTTATATAGGGCTAATCTGTGGTTTGGTTAAATATAATAGGAATTAGAAAAAATAATCAATACTAATGAGAAACCTTATAATGAACTGACTGAGAAGAGTGATGAGATACTAAGAAGATAAAAACAGTAGAAAATGTTGAAAGATAGGATACTATTGTTTCTTAATTACTAATCTTTTTATTGGTTTAAAGAAACAAAAAAGGAAGATAAAGTAAATAAATAGTACCAGTTGAGCAAGTGAAAAGTGCTTATAAAGGCAGGAAGAATATTAAAGAAGGAGAAGAGAAAGAATAGTTACTAATAGTGTGGAGAGAAAGTGTTTCGCTATTAGAAATATCGTTTTAAAGTTGGATAAATAGAATAAAGTTGAGTATAAAACCTGTCTAACCTATCCCGAACTGGTATTTGTAAAACATGAATATTTTTACAAGTAAAAGATTTAATAATACAATTATTTTAAAGGTATTTACTAATGGTTTATAGCAAGGGAAAACCTATATATTATCGACTTTAATAAGATAGTAATAGAAAAATAAATCATTAATTTTATTGAATATATGTTTTTTTATTGACAAAAGTCATAAAAACGTATACAATTAAATATCGTAAAGAAGAAAATAGGAGAAGGACATGGCTAAGTCAAACTTTGAAAAAGTAGAATCAGTTGTTGGCTGGGTTCGTGATAAGAAAATCACAGGCTACCGTATCTCTAAAGAAACGAATGCGCGTGAAATGTCTATCATTGCTCTAGCGCAGGGTCGTGCAAAAGTAAAAAATATTTCATTTGAAACAGCTCTAGGTTTAATTGATTTCTATGAAAAAAATCATGAAAAATTTGAAGATTAATCTTTGGATAATGGCGGATTCTTGAAAAGGGTCTGCCTTTTCATTTTGATACTCAATGAAAATCAAAGAGCAAACTAGGAAGCTAGCCGTAGGCTGTACTTGAGTACGGCAAGGCGAAGCTGACGTGGTTTGAATTTGATTTTCGAAGAGTATGAGGACAGCAAAAAGACTGCACGATTGATGCAGCCTTTTCTTTTTATTTGAGATAACGTTGAAGAAATTCTTTTGTACGTTCTTCTTTAGGATTGGTGAAGAGGTCTTCTGGTTTGCCTTCTTCAGCAATTACACCTTTATCCATAAAGATAACACGGTGAGAGACATCACGGGCAAATTCCATTTCGTGAGTCACTACAATCATAGTCAAGCCTTCCTGAGCTAGATCTTGCATGATTTTGAGGACTTCTCCAACCATTTCTGGATCGAGAGCTGATGTTGGTTCATCAAAGAGAATAGCGTCAGGATTCATAGAGAGGGCGCGTGCAATAGCCACACGTTGTTTTTGACCACCTGAGAGTTGTTTTGGTTTGGCTTGCCAGTAGCGTTCTCCCATGCCGACTTTTTCCAAGTTTTCTTTGGCAATCTTTTCAGCTTCTGTACGTTCACGTTTAAGGACAGTTGTCTGAGCGACGATTGTGTTTTCAAGGACGTTGAGATTTTCAAAGAGGTTAAAGGATTGGAAAACCATCCCTAACTTTTCACGGTATTGCGTGAGGTCATAGCCTTTTTCGAGGACGTTTTGTCCATGATAAAGGATTTGTCCATCAGTTGGTGTTTCAAGTAGGTTAATAGAGCGTAGGAAGGTCGATTTCCCGCTTCCAGAGCTTCCGATGATAGAGATTACCTCTCCCTTGTGGACAGTGAGTGAAATGTCTTTTAGCACTTCATTTTGACCATAGGATTTTTTGAGGTGTTTAATTTCAAGGATTGCTTGTGTCATTATTTCAAATCCTCCGTTTGCATTTGGTTAGCACCTGTAGTATAGGTATCCATGTCCATGCGGCGTTCGATAAAGCGTAGGATACGTGTTACGGTGAAGGTGAGGACAAAGTAAATCACGGCGATGATTGTAAATGTCTGGAAGTATTGATAGGTTTGTGTTGCCACGGTATTTCCTGAGAAATAAAGTTCGACAACTGAGATAACGTTCAATACAGATGTATCTTTGATATTGATGACAAATTCATTACCAGTTGCTGGTAGGATGTTACGGACTACCTGAGGTAGGACAATCTTACGCATGGTTTGGTTATGAGTCATACCAAGAGCAGTCGCAGCTTCAAATTGTCCCTTGTCAACTGCTAGGATACCACCACGAACAATTTCAGTCATGTAGGCACCGGTGTTGATCGAAACGATGAAGATAGCAGCTAGTGTACGGTCAAGGTTGATACCGAAAGCTTGGGCAGTTCCATAGTAGATAACCATCGATTGAACGATCATTGGGGTACCACGGAAAATTTCAATGTAGACATTGAGGATCCAACCGGCTAGTTTTTGTAGGCTGTAAATGGCTTTGTTTTCAGAGAGAGGAGCAGTACGGAAAACACCAATAGCAAGCCCAATAATGAGCCCTGTGATGGTTCCGACGATAGAGATTAAAAGAGTGACACCAGCACCACGCAAAAGTTGTTGCCAGTTTTCAGAAAGAATTTTAGCGACTTGGCTAAAGAAACTACTGCTAGTCTCTTCAGTTGTTGTAGCTTCGGCAGGTTGTTCCTTGATCATACGATCCATCAAGGCAACTTGGTCGTCTTTTGAAATGGTTTCAATGCTGGCATTGATTTGGCTAATACGATTGTCATCTTTACGAAGTCCAATGGCGATAGCTGTATCTTCTTCCCCAGTTTTGAAACCTGGTTCTACTTGGATCATCTTGAACTTAGAGTTAGCAGCTTCAGCAGTCAGAGCTTCTGGGCGTTCAGAAACATAGGCGTCGATGACACCAGCCTCAAGAGCTTGGCGCATTTGAGCGAAGTCTCCCATGGCTGTTTCTTTTTTAGCACCTGGGATTTGTGCAATCAAATCGTAAAGGTAAACCCCTTGTTGAGAAGTGATTTTTGCACCATTAAAGTCATCCAAAGATTTGGCATTTGCGTAGGCAGAATCTTTTTTGACCAGTAGAACTGGTTCGCTAGTATAGTAACTGCTTGAAAAGGCAATTTCTTGTTTGCGCTCGGCAGTAGGACTCATACCTGCGATAATCATGTCAATCTTACCAGAAGTAAGGGCAGGGACTAGACCTTCCCACTTGGTTTTAACAACCAAAGGTTCTTTACCTAAGTCCTTAGCGATTTTCTTGGCGATTTGAACATCGTATCCATTGGCATACTGGTTAGTCCCATCGATTTTGACAGCTCCATTGCTATCATCATCCTGAGTCCAGTTAAAGGGAGCATATGCTGCTTCCATCCCGATGCGTAAATATTCATCAGCTTGAGCAACATTGACAAGTCCTAGCATCAGCAAAAGACTTGTGAAAATAGATAAGTATATTTTTCTCATGATTTCTCCTATTTCTAATCTATTAAAAAATAACTGTCTCCTATTTTATCGAAAAAAACTCTATTTTTCAATATAGGTAAGCCCTTACTTATGAAAAAATGATATAATGATAGCAAAGATAAAAAGGGGGCTTAGTTGATGAAAAAAACTTTTTTCTTACTGGTGTTAGGCTTGTTTTGCCTTCTGCCACTCTCTGTTTTTGCCATTGATTTCAAGATAAACTCTTACCAAGGGGATTTGTATATTCATGCAGACAATACGGCAGAATTTAGACAAAAGATAGTTTATCAGTTTGAGGAGGACTTTAAGGGGCAAATCGTGGGACTTGGACGTGCTGGCAAGATGCCTAGTGGGTTTGACATTGATCCTCATCCAAAGGTTCAGGCTACGAAAAATGGTGCTGAACTAGCAGACGTTACTAGCGAAGTGATAGAAGGAGCAGATGGTTATACTGTTAAAGTCTATAATCCAGGCCAGGAAGGCGACACAGTTGAAGTTGACCTTATCTGGAACTTAAAGAATTTGCTTTTCCTTTATGATGATATCGCTGAATTAAATTGGCAACCTCTGACAGATAGTTCAGGGGCTATTGGGAAGTTTGAATTTCATGTAAGGGGAGACAAGGGGGCTGAAAAACTCTTTTTCCATACAGGGAAACTTTTTAGAGAGGGAACGGTTGAAAAGAGTAACCTTGATTATACTATTCGTTTAGACAATCTTCCTCCTAAGCGTGGAGTTGAATTGCATGCTTATTGGCCTCGGACCGATTTTGCTAGCGCTAGGGATCAGGGCTTGAAAGGGAATCGTTTAGAAGAGTTTAATAGGATAGAAGACTCGATTGTTAAAGAAAAAGAGCAAAGTAAACAGCTAGTTACTTGGGTCTTCCCTTCTATCCTTTCCATCTCCTTGTTATTGAGTGTCTGCTTCTATTTTATTTATAGAAGAAAGACCACTTCTTCAGTTAAATATGCTAAAAATCATCGTCTCTATGAACCACCAATGGAGTTAGAACCTATGGTTTTATCGGAGGCTGTCTACTCGACCTCCTTGGAGGAAGTGAGTCCTCTAACCAAAGGAGCAGGTAAATTCACCTTTGACCAACTTGTTCAAGCTACCTTGTTAGATGTGGTTGACCGCGGAAATGTCTCTATTATTTCAGAAGGGGATGCAGTTGGGTTAAGACTGGTAAAAGAAGATGGTTTGTCAAGTTTTGAGATAGACTGTCTAAATCTGGCCTTTTCAGGCAAAAAAGAAACAACCCTTTCAAATTTATTTGCGGATTACAAGGTATCTGATAGTCTTTATCGTAGGGCAAAGGTCTCTGATGAAAAACGGATTCAAGCAAGAGGGATTCAGCTCAAATCTTCTTTTGAAGCAGTATTGAAAGAGATGCAAGAAGGAGTAAGAAATCGAGTTTCCTTCTGGGGGCTCCCAGATTACTATCGACCTTTAACTGGTGGGGAAAAGGTTTTGCAAGTGGGGATGGGACTCTCTACTGTCCTACCATTATTTATAGGATTTGGTCTGTTCTTGTACAGTTTGGACGTTTATGGCTATCTTTATATCCCCTTGCCAATACTTGGTTTTCTAGGTTTGGTTTTGGCTGTTTTCTATTATTGGAAGCTTCGACTAGATATTCGTGATGGTGTCCTAAATGAAGCAGGAGCAGAAGTATACTATCTCTGGACCAGTTTTGAAAATATGTTGCGGGATATTGCACGATTGGATCAGGCTGAATTGGAAAGTATTGTAGTTTGGAATCGCCTCTTGGTCTATGCGACCTTATTTGGATATGCGGACAAGGTTAGCCATTTGATGAAGGTTCATCAGATACAAGTGGAAAATCCAGATATTAATCTCTATGTAGCTTATGGCTGGCACAGTATGTTTTATCATTCAACAGCACAAATGAGCCATTATGCTAGTGTCGCAAATACAGCAAGTACCTACTCTGTATCTTCTGGCAGTGGAAGTTCTGGCGGTGGCTTCTCTGGAGGAGGAGGCGGTGGCAGTATAGGCGCCTTTTAAAGAGAGCTGTCACAGACTGAAAAAATATGCTATAATGGAAGATAGAAAAAAGGAGTAGTCTATGTATCTTATTGAAATTTTAAAATCTATCTTCTTCGGTATTGTTGAAGGAATTACGGAATGGTTGCCGATTTCTAGTACAGGTCACTTGATTTTAGCAGAGGAATTTATCCAATACCAAAATCAAAACGAAGCCTTTATTTCCATGTTTAATGTCGTGATTCAGCTTGGTGCGATTTTGGCGGTCATGGTAATCTACTTTAACAAGCTCAATCCTTTCAAACCGACTAAGGACAAGCAGGAAGTTCGTAAGACTTGGAGACTATGGCTGAAGGTCTTGATTGCAACTTTGCCTTTACTTGCCGTCTTTAAGTTTGATGATTGGTTTGATACCCACTTCCATAACATGGTTTCTGTTGCTCTCATGTTGATTATCTATGGGATTGCCTTTATCTATTTGGAAAAACGTAATAAAGCGCGTGCTATCGAGCCAAGTGTAACAGAATTGGACAAGCTTCCTTATACGACAGCTTTCTATATCGGACTCTTCCAAGTTCTTGCCCTTTTACCAGGGACCAGCCGTTCTGGGGCAACGATCGTCGGTGGTTTGTTAAATGGAACCAGTCGTTCTGTTGTGACAGAGTTTACCTTCTATCTTGGAATTCCAGTTATGTTTGGAGCTAGCGCCTTAAAGATTTTCAAATTTGTAAAAGCAGGACAACTCTTGGACTTCGGGCAATTGTTCTTGCTCTTGGTTGCCATGGGAGTCGCTTTCGCAGTCAGCATGGTCGCTATTCGTTTCTTGACCAGCTATGTGAAAAAACACGACTTCACCCTTTTCGGTAAATACCGTATCGTGCTTGGTAGTATCTTGCTACTTTACAGTTTTGTCCGTTTATTTGTATAAGAAAAACCTTGAAGGGGCAGCTCTTCAAGGTTTTATACTCTTCGAAAATCAAATTCAAACCGCGTCAGCTTCGCCTTGCCGTACTCAAGTACAGCCTGCGGCTAGCTTCCTAGTTTGCTCTTTGATTTTTCATTGAGTATTAAAATCCAGTCACGGTAATCCCCAACAGGCGGACACCTCTTTCTTTCTCGCTTAATTCTTCATAGAGTTGCAGGGCTATTTGGCTTATCTGACTAGCATCCTGTGTTTTTTGAACAATACTTTTTCGTTTAGTAAGAGTTGAAAAGTCTTCGTAGCGGATTTTCAAAATGACAATTTTTCCAGCTTTTTCTTGTTGACTGAGATTGAGAGCGACTCTTTCTGATAGAAGAGTCAGCTCTTTTTTGATGTCTTCCTCGGCACGGAGAATCTTTCCATAGGTTTTCTCCTTCCCGATGGATTTACGGATACGATTGGATTTGACTGGAGAGTTGTGAATGCCACGAGCCTTTCGATAAAGGTCATAACCCAGTCTACCAAAACGGTCTATCAGAGTCACTTCAGGAACTTCAAGTAGGTCAGCACCAGTAAAAACACCCATTTGATGAAGTCGTTCCACCGTCTTTTTTCCTACTCCATGAAACTTGGAAATATCCATTTGTTTGAGGAAATCCTCAGCTTGGTCAGGTAGAATCACTGTCAAACCATGAGGTTTTTGATAATCGCTAGCCATTTTAGCTAAGAATTTATTGTAGGAAACACCTGCAGAAGCAGTTAGATGGAGTTCTTGCCAGATATCCTCTTGAATGAGGCGAGCGATTTTGACTGCTGACTTGATACCTAGTTTATTTTCTGTTACATCCAAATAGGCTTCGTCAATACTCATGGGTTCAATCAAATCTGTATAGCGCTTAAAAATAGCGCGAATCTGGAATCCCACAGACTTGTATTTTTCATAATTCCCTGAGATAAAGACGGCTTGGGGACAACGTTTATAAGCTTCCTTGGAACTCATGGCTGAATGGACACCAAAAGCTCGAGCTTCATAGCTACAAGTGGACACGACACCACGCCCACCTGTTTGTCGAGGGTCGTTTCCGATAATGACAGGTTTTCCTCTGAGTTTAGGATTATCCCTGATTTCCACCGCAGCAAAAAAGGCATCCATGTCAATATGGATGATTTTTCTTGACAAATCATTTAACAAGGGGAAAATCAACATGCCTAGCACCTTTTTATTGCTTATTTTCTTTTATTATACCCTTTTTTCTGAAAAAAAGAAAAAATGCTTTATTTTTTTCAAAAATATAATACAGTTTAGGGCGAAATATAGACTGTTTTAGAAAAGAAAGTGTAAAAATAGGCCTTTTCCACTTGTTGAAATCGGTTACTGTGTGGTATACTTGTCTCATGAATGTAACAGATGACTGTTACTAGAAAGAAAAAAGAGGACATTAACATGGTTGTTAAGACAGTTGTTGAAGCACAAGATATTTTTGATAAAGCTTGGGAAGGCTTCAAAGGCGTAGATTGGAAAGAAAAAGCAAGTGTATCACGCTTCGTACAAGCTAACTACACACCTTACGATGGAGACGAAAGCTTCCTTGCAGGACCAACAGAACGTTCACTTCACATCAAAAAAATTGTAGAAGAAACTAAGGCTCACTACGAAGAAACTCGTTTCCCAATGGACACTCGTCCAACATCTATCGCTGATATCCCAGCAGGATTTATCGATAAAGAAAACGAAGTTATCTTCGGTATCCAAAACGATGAGCTCTTCAAATTGAACTTCATGCCAAAAGGTGGTATCCGTATGGCTGAAACTACTTTGAAAGAAAATGGATACGAACCAGATCCAGCTGTTCACGAAATCTTCACTAAATATGTGACAACAGTTAACGACGGTATCTTCCGTGCTTATACTTCAAACATCCGTCGCGCTCGTCACGCTCACACTGTAACTGGTCTTCCAGATGCATACTCACGCGGACGTATCATCGGTGTTTACGCACGTCTTGCTCTTTACGGTGCAGACTACTTGATGCAAGAAAAAGTAAACGACTGGAACGCAATTGAAGAAATCGATGAAGAAACAATCCGTCTTCGTGAAGAAATCAACCTTCAATACCAAGCATTGCAACAAGTTGTTCGCTTGGGTGACCTTTATGGGGTTGATGTTCGCAAACCAGCGATGAACGTTAAAGAAGCGATCCAATGGGTTAACATCGCTTTCATGGCTGTCTGCCGTGTTATCAACGGTGCTGCTACATCTCTAGGACGTGTGCCAATCGTATTGGATATCTTTGCAGAACGTGACCTTGCTCGTGGTACATTTACTGAATCAGAAATCCAAGAATTCGTTGATGATTTCGTTATGAAACTTCGTACAGTTAAATTTGCTCGTACAAAAGCTTACGACCAATTGTACTCAGGTGACCCAACTTTCATCACAACTTCTATGGCTGGTATGGGTAACGACGGTCGTCACCGTGTTACTAAGATGGACTACCGTTTCTTGAACACTCTTGACAACATCGGTAACTCACCAGAACCAAACTTGACAGTTCTTTGGACTGACAAATTGCCATACAACTTCCGTCGCTACTGTATGCACATGAGCCACAAACACTCTTCTATCCAATACGAAGGTGTAACAACAATGGCTAAAGACGGATATGGTGAAATGAGCTGTATCTCATGCTGTGTGTCTCCACTTGACCCAGAAAATGAAGAACAACGCCACAACATCCAGTACTTCGGTGCGCGTGTAAACGTATTGAAAGCCCTTCTTACTGGTTTGAACGGTGGTTACGACGATGTTCACAAAGACTACAAAGTATTTGACATCGAACCAATCCGTGACGAAGTTCTTGAATTTGAATCAGTTAAAGCTAACTTTGAAAAATCTCTTGACTGGTTGACTGACACTTACGTAGATGCTTTGAACATCATCCACTACATGACTGATAAGTACAACTACGAAGCTGTTCAAATGGCCTTCTTGCCAACTAAACAACGTGCGAACATGGGATTTGGTATCTGTGGATTTGCCAACACTGTTGATACATTGTCAGCTATCAAATACGCTACAGTTAAACCAATCCGTGACGAAAATGGCTATATCTACGATTACGAAACAATCGGTGAATACCCACGTTGGGGTGAAGATGACCCACGTTCAAACGAATTGGCAGAATGGTTGATTGAAGCTTACACTACTCGTCTACGTAGTCATAAACTTTATAAAGATGCGGAAGCTACAGTTTCACTTTTGACTATCACATCTAACGTTGCTTACTCTAAACAAACTGGTAACTCACCAGTCCACAAAGGTGTATACCTCAACGAAGATGGTTCTGTCAACTTGTCTAAACTTGAATTCTTCTCACCAGGTGCTAACCCATCTAACAAAGCTAAAGGTGGATGGTTGCAAAACTTGAACTCACTTTCTAGCCTTGACTTTAGTTATGCAGCTGATGGTATCTCATTGACTACACAAGTATCACCTCGCGCTCTTGGTAAGACTCGTGATGAACAAGTTGATAACTTGGTAACAATCCTTGATGGATACTTCGAAAACGGTGGACAACACGTTAACTTGAATGTTATGGACTTGAACGATGTTTACGAAAAGATCATGTCAGGTGAAGACGTTATCGTACGTATCTCTGGATACTGTGTAAACACTAAATACCTCACTCCAGAACAAAAAACTGAATTGACACAACGTGTCTTCCACGAAGTTCTTTCAATGGATGATGCTTTGAGCTAATCAAGTTCTTGAATAATGAAAAGAAACCCTCGGTCAGTCGACTGAGGGTTGTTTTATGTGACTATTAGTCCGTCTCGCTCCGTTAGGTGCGAGACAAAACAACCACCCGCTATGCGGGTGCGCGTCGAAGGTTATACCAAAAAAACTCCGAACGCGATACA